>DATFZT010000046.1:0-26600 GCA_035314185.1 Terriglobales bacterium | reverse complement strand
CAGAAGCAAAACCTCTCGCGCAAATCGAGAGGCACTCTTACAGTGAAGTGGGCTGGATCTCGAGACAAAAATCCTCTCGCCCTCCGGTCGAAGGGAGAAATTTTCTCTTGACATCCCTTTTTATAGAACTCATTGACCGGGTTCTGATTGCAATCGCGATTTCTCGCCAATCGCCGCATCGCTTCCGAGTTGCCGCCATGCCCGAGTCCCACTGGCAAAACTGAGGGGAGTTCGATAGAGTTAATGCCCGCGCTTTGGAGGCCCGAAAAATGTTCCGTGCAAAATCGCTTGCATGCCTGCTCGTCAGCGTGTGGGTTCTGTGTGCCGTGCCCGCGTCAGCTCTCGATGATGAAATGCACCATCATCACGAAGCGACCGAGCAACTCGGCAAGGTTTCTTTTCCGATTTCGTGCGCCCCTGCTTCCCAGAAAGCCTTCGAGCGCGGCATCGCCCTGCTCCACTCCTTCGGGTATGAAGAGGCGGAGGAGCAGTTTGTCGAAATCGCTAAGAACGACACGACGTGCGCCATGGCTCACTGGGGCATTGCCATGAGCCTGTTCCACCAGATCTGGGAGCGGCCGCAGGAGTCTACGTTGAAGCGCGGCCACGAGGAGATTGAGAAAGCGCAGAAGATCGGCGCCAAGACCGAGCGCGAGCAAGCCTACATTTCCGCGCTGGCCCTGTTCTACGCTGATCCGGCCAAGAACGACTACCTGACGCGGGCCGCCGCATACTCCGACGCGATGGGAAAACTCTACCAGCAATACCCCACAGACTTGGAGGCGGGCGCATTCTACGCCTTGTCTTTGCTGGCGTCCGCACCCCCGGACGACACGTCGCTCACTTCAGAAAAGAAAGCAGTCGCCGTGCTGAACCCACTGTTCCAGCAACAGCCCGATCATCCTGGTCTAGCGCACTACATCATTCATTCCTGCGATTCACCTCAATTGGCACCCATGGGTCTTGACGCTGCCCGCCGCTATGCGGAAATTGCTTCGTCGTCAGCTCACGCTGTCCACATGCCATCGCACATTTTTGCCCGGCTAGGCTTCTGGCAAGAGGACATCCAGGCAAACCTGAAGTCGATCGCGCTGACCGAGCAGTCCGGTGCAATGTACATGCATGGACACGAATTGCATGCCATGCACTTTCTTCTTTATGCCTACCTGCAGACCGGCCAGGATGAAGCGGCCAAACAGGTGGTGGAGCAAGCGAAGCAGATTCTGGCGACCGCGCCCACCAATAGCGACGATACCGGAATGATGGAATACTACGGCTATGCCGGGGCGCATTTCCCCGCGCTCTATGCCTTGGAGATGCGCCACTGGACCGATGCCGCAGCGCTCCAGCCCGCGGCAAACGCATCGCCGCATTTTCAGATGATCACCTATTGGGCGCGGACGATCGCCTCCGCGCATCTGGGCGATGTGGAAGCGACCCGCCGCAATGCGCAGAAATTCGACGAAGCGCAAGAGGCCACTCGCAAGTCGAAGTATGCCTATCTTCTGGATGGGCCGAATTCGTCGCGCGGCGAAGTGCACGCGTGGCTGGCTTTTGCCGAAAAGAAGAACGAAGACGCGCTGCAGCAGATACGCCAGGTCGCCGACACCCAGGACAAAGTGGGAAAAGCGGAAGTCGATATTCCAGCGCGTGAGATGCTGGCCGATATGCTGCTCGAACTCAACCACTCGGAGCAGGCCTTGGCGGAGTATGAGAAGTCCATGAAGATTGATCCCAACCGCTTCAACGGTCTGGCCGGTGCCGCACGCGCCGCCGAACTGGCTCATCAACCGGTAAAAGCGAATTCGTACTACGCGCAACTGTTGAAGAACTGCGACGACGGAAAACACTCAGACCGCCCGGAATTACGCAGCGCCAAAATGGTGCTGGCCAAGAACGCGGAGTAGGGCCTGCGGAAAACGTTCGTAAGTTCCGGTAGTGGCTCAGTTTCGATTTGTTTTGAAAGGGCACGACTTCAGAGCCTGCGGGAAAACTCGCTGTTGCACTTGCCTTTGGGTGGCGCAGCGCTTTACCGCTGCGATAACCCGCCTATTTTCATTGACGGCTTTAGCCGCTGAGGTCACACTTCCCGCGCGGGACCGAGTTTTTCCGCAGCCTTTTCAGCCGTGCCGTAACCGCCGCATAATCACTAGCGGCTTTAGCCGTTGGGGGACGCGTCTTCCAAACTGAGCTACCACGTAAGTTCCCGCTCATCGAAATAGAAATCGAAATCAGCCCGTTTCCCTCCCAACCCCGCAGTGGTAGCCTCTTGGAGGATGTAAGCACACCGCGCGGCAGAACTCGCCGCGAGCCATTGCCCTTTGCTCCCCGACCTTCCAACCCGCATCAAGCAGTGCGCGCGCGCCGCCGGATTCGACCTCTGCGGCATCGCGCCCGTCCGCGACTTCGGCGAGCTGCACGTCTTCCCCGCTTGGATCGCCGACGGCAAGCACGGCGAAATGAAATACATGGAAGCGCGCAATAACGATGCCGCCGGAGAACTCAAGCGCGCCTCGCTGGCCCGAGTCGCTCCCTGGGCGCGCAGCGTGGTGGTGTGTGCCATCAACTACAACACCGCCCATCCCTACTCGACGCAAGCACCACCAGAGCATGCCGGCCGAGGCTGGATTTCCCGCTACGCCTGGACCCGCGAGGACTACCACGACGCCGTCCTGCGCCGCCTGAAGCAGGTGGAAGTCTCGCTGCGCAGCCAACTCGACGCCACTGGCAACTGGCCGCTGGCAACCGGCGACTTGCACTTCCGTTCCTATGTCGACACCGGCCCACTAATCGAGCGCGTATACGCCAAGTACGCCGGCATCGGATGGATCGGCAAGAACACCTGCATCATCAACCAGCAGCTAGGATCGTGGCTGTTTCTGGGCGTGATCCTGACCTCGCTCGATTTCACGAAAGCCGCTCTCACGCCCGATCTCCCCGCGCCCGATCGTTGCGGAACCTGCACCCGCTGCATCACCGCCTGTCCAACGCAAGCGATTACCGCGCCCGGCGAATTGGACGCCCGCCTCTGCATCTCCTACCTGACCATAGAAAAGCGCGGCGAGATCCCAGACGAACTGCGCTCAGGCATGGGCCGTCACGTCTTCGGATGCGACATCTGTCAGGACGTTTGCCCCTGGAACCGCAAGGCGCCGGTGACTTCCGCGCCAGAGTTCGAGGCACGCGAAGGCCTGGTCAATCCGGCGCTGGATTGGCTGGCCGAAATGCAGCCGGAAGAATTTCAGAAAGTATTTCGCCGATCACCCGTCCGCCGCGCCAAGCTTTCCGGCTTGCGCCGGAATGCGGTGATTGCCATGGGAAACAGCGGCGACAAGAAATTTATGCCGACGCTAATAACACTCAGCAAGGATTCAGACCCAATAGTCGCGGAGTACGCGCGCTGGGCAGTAGCGAAACTCGAACAAAGCAGTATCCAGCGACCAGTGCTCAGCAAATTTTGATTCGTATTTTGATTCGTATCAGGGTATCGCTTTAGCGATACCGAAAGCGGCCAAAAATAAACGCCCCTTTAGGGGCTGCGTAGGAGGATCAATGTTCCAGAAAGATCTGCTCCAGCACAAGCGCATTCTGATCACCGGCGGCGGCACCGGCCTGGGCAAGGCCACCGCCCACCGTTTTCTTGACCTAGGCGCCGAAGTTTACATCTGTGGCCGTCGCCAGGACGTTCTGGCCGCGACCGAGCAGGAGCTGCGCGAGCGCACCGGCGGCAAAATCCACTCCCGTCCCTGCGACGTGCGCGACCCAGCCGCGGTCGAAGAGATGATCGGGATCATCTGGACCGAGGGGCCGCTGGATGTGCTCATGAACAACGCGGCAGGAAATTTTCTGGCGCGCACCGAAGAGCTTTCGTTGGGAGCGTTCCAGTCAGTGATTGGCATTGTCTTGATGGGCACGCTGCACACCACGATGGCGTGCGGCCGCCGGTGGCTGGCCTCGGCCCGCGGAGGCGTGGTGCTGAACATCACCACCACTTACACGACGACGGGCTCGGCGTATGTGGTGCCCTCCGCGGTAGCGAAAGCAGGCGTCCAGGCGCTCACGCGCAGCCTGGCCGTCGAATGGGGAGATCGCGGCATTCGCATGAACGCCATCGCGCCCGGGCCGATTCCGACCGAGGGCGCGTTCTCGCGTCTGCTGCCGCGTCCGGAACTGGCGGAAACGGCAAAGAAACGAAATCCTCTGGGACGCTTTGGCACGACCGAAGAGTTTGCCAACCTGGCCGCATTCCTGATCAGCGACGGCTCCGGTTACGTCAATGGAGAAGTCGTGACCATGGACGGCGGCGAGTGGCTGCAAGGAGCAGGCGAGTTCACCGCCCTGGGACGCGAGCTAACAGAAAAAGAGTGGGAAATGATGCGACCAAAGAAAAAGCCGGGTGCCCCATCCTAACGTCGCGCCTTTTGCGACGTTAGGGTGGGATTCCACTAGCGCCGAAACCTCAGGATTTCCCCGCCCTCGCCAGATCCCTCGCAAGACCCTAAAAAACGAAAGCGCCCGGGACTCGTTAGAGTCGCGGGACGCTCGTTTGAACAGCCCTCCCCCGAAGTCTGCTCACCACCAACTCTACGTTTAGATCGCCGACGTGGGAATGGCACAAACGGGGGGCTCGTATGGGACCTTCTGGTAGGCCCGGCAGGAATCGAACCTGCAACCGCCGGATTAGAAATCCGATGCTCTATCCATTTGAGCTACGGGCCCACATCCACATGTATCAACAGCAGAAACAGCGTTTGTGCTGCTCGGCCTCAGTATCGCATAGCCCCCTGAACCGCCGCACTGCCGAACGTCATGTATCAGATTTAGCTGATTTTCCCAATCGGGTTGCAGCCGGGTAGTGGCTCAGTTTCGATTTGTTTTGAAAGGGTACGGCCTCAGAGCCTGCGGAAAAACTCACGAATGCGCGGATCACCGTGGAAGAGCGGCCCTTCAGGGCCGCGTAAGTCCCGTAAAATCAGCGCGGGCTTCAGCCCTGGTGGTCGCCCTTTCTCGACGATTGCGTTTTTCCGCAGCCTCTTCTGCCGTGCCGTAACTGCCGCAAAATCAATAGCGGCTTTATAGCCGCTGGGGGAAGGTATCTTCCAAACCAACCCACTACCCTTTTTCGCAATCTGTTGACTTTCGCGGGCAGATTTGCCCTCAGCGCCGCGTTATTTGGCCGAGGCCGTCCGCGCCCTTCGAGCCAGTTCTTCGATGTCGGGAATGGACTTCGGCTCGGTCACCGTGCAAACCGGCGGCATGGTTCCGCTCCCCAGGAAACGAGCCATCTGTTCAATCGCGATCCCCGCCGTCAGAGGGCTGAAGACGGTGGCCGTCAGAAGGCCGCTGCGAACCCAGGTTTGACCGGTGTTGGGCAACCCGTCGATACCCAGGAACGGGATCTTCAGCCAGGATTCGCGCAACTTTGAGGTGGACTCCTCGAACGCCCTGCGGGCCCCAAGAGCCATGGAATCGTCCTGCGCGCAGACCGCTCGCAGATCGGCTGCGCGAGACGTGGAAAGACAGAGCCACGAAGTAACCGCCTTGTGCGCGCTCGATTCGGTCCAGTGGGCCCTCAGAACCCGTAACTGAATGTTTTCCGGCTTTGTCTCCAGCGTGCCGGCATACCGTTGCTTGGCGGCCAGGCTGTGGCTGGGACCCTGTATGTAGAGCACCAATCCTCCCCCCGGCAGCAAAGCGCCGAGTTGCCGCCCCTGAATGCCGCCAATTTTCTCGTGGTCGGGAGTAACCACAAAAGCGGGCACGTGAAAGATCGAGCGCAGTTCGTTGAGATACTCGGCGTTGCGGCTCAGCAGCGCCCACCCAATGCCCGCGCTGGCGGCGGCGCGAGCCACTTGCGGAAGCGCGGTAGAACCGGCCGGTTCGCAGAGGATGGCGTTCGGACGAAAATCGACCGGCGACTGGATTCTGTCGAGCAGTTGCTGGCTTTGCAGGATGCCGTCATCCCGCGCGCACAGGATCTCGAGTTCCACGCCGGCCTGGCTGGCTGCGTGGCGCGCAGTCTTCACCTGCTCGATCTGGAAATCGTTATCGTCGTTAGTCACCGAAAGCAAGAAGCGCGGCTTGGTCATGGAGGCCGTAGGTCCTGCAAAAATCATACTCCCAATGGCATTAGGCGGGGCATTACGCAGGTACGTGACGCGGCGTTCATGGCGCCGCATCTTTGGGTGCGAACATTGTTGAGCCCCTGGAAAAGAAGCCTTGGGGGTCAAGGCAGTTCACCGTCGGGGACATCGACGGAAACCGTTTCTATTTTCACCACGACTAAGACTAACGAAGCGAAATACCTGTCAAGGCGTGATGAGGATAAGAAGGTCTCTAGCCTCCCGCAAACGCGATGAGGTTTCCATCCGGATCTTGCACGATGAACGTGCGGGCGCCCCATGGCTCCGTTCTCAATGTCTGGTGGAACCTGACTCCCGCCTTCTGAAACTCCAGGAAGAGCGGCTTGGCGTCGTCGAGCGTAAGCGTCGCGGAAAGGGCGTCAGCTTCCCTGGAACGAAACCCGCTGTCGAACACCGGCCCGCTGACCCTTCGCAGGTTCAGCCGCCCTCCATCGCGAGCGATCTGAGCATAGAAGGGCGGTTCTCCATAGGACAACACGACCTTGAAGCCAAGCTTGTGGACATAAAACGCACTGGCGGTTTCGAGGTCCGAGACGAAAACCTGCGGCTCCGACGCGACGATGATCGAGCTACCGACGGTGGTACCGACGGTGGAAGCGGGTGATTCTTTCATGCTCCTGACTCCCTTGATCAGCGCCGGCCAACTCTCAAACCCGGATTTTCGCGCGACAAGCTCCTGCGCATCGCTCAGCTTGAAGCCTGCAGCCAGGACTTCTCTGTCAGACAAGTCTCCGAAGCGGGCCAGAATGGATCTGATTTGCACCGCGACAGGGTAATAGCGTTCGCGGTGCCAACGCAGATATAACTTGGCTTGCTTTCTGAGGTGTTCGAGATTGAGGTGTTCGAGATTGAAGTGTTCGAGATTCGACATGGGCGCTCCACCGTTGACGTCGTCGTAGGCGGGCAATGCCCCTCCGGCTTGTGAGCCGATGCGCCCTACAGCAGCAGAAGAATGCTAGACAGTCCGATTGCCTAAGTCGAGACGGGGTTTGGGGTTTATAAAATGGGTTCTAGTCCTTCAGCGGAACCATGGTTCGGTCACCACGGCAAAACGTCGCGACTTTCGCCAGGCCGCCTTGCCCCTGGGGCATGGTCATCACCGGTCCGTAGCAATACACGGCGTGTCCATTGGCGGCGAAGTACCATCGCCCTCCCTTTCGCTTTGCCTGCTGTTGCTGCTGGCTGGGGGTGGGGGAGAGCTGAGCTGGTGGTGTTAATCTCGGGACGGGGAGTGACAACACTAGAGCTAAGGCTAGGGTCTTCATGATTGGGTCTCGCTTGCCTCACGGCCCCCACATAAGGCCGCGTTCCACAGAACCGTTTCTTTTTGCTGTCTTTACAACTCTTGTTGTCTTTACAACCCGATTCGTTTTTGCTGCTTTCCAAATCCTAGGTCCGCATACTCACGCCGCACTACCGCTAGATCACCTGCGTGGTGCGCCGCACATCCTCTAAATCCGCAGCCGGCTTCCCCGGAACTTCCTTCGTGGTGTGCGCCGATTTACCCGGTCGTTTCGCTTCTTTGTCCGGCCCTTTGACGTCCGGCCCTTTGGCCCCTGCCGCAGGATTAGGACTGCTGGAATTTGCGTCCTTGTGATCCGCCTGCACCGCCGCCTTGTCGTGCAACCCCTTGCCGTCGTCCCGGGCCAGCTTGCCTTTCAGTGCGGCCAGTTGAGTACTGTCCTTCAGCATCTCGCGGATCAAACTCCGCTGCGATTCAATGGTCTGTCCCTGCTCAAACACCAGCGTGGTCAGAATGCCGTAGGAGACGATGAACAAAATCACCAGCAACGGCAGTATGGCTGCCGGCCGCGCCGTGGTCCGAGGAGTCGTTTCAGAGCTGTAAATGACGGTCAAGGTGCCCCCAAAAACTCGCCCCTAACGCTCTGGGCTTCATGAAGGAACAGTGCACCCGTGAAACCATATAAGGGGCAGGGCGTAAGTCAATGTTGCCAATGGAGTTAGTAATCGGAAACGGGATCGGACTGAGCCCGCGGATGCAAGCATCTGCACTTTATGAGTAACGAACCCACGTTACCACGGTAAGTTGCGCGAGAGAATTGACGGTGGAGAGCCGGGCGCCCCCGCCCGGCCGGATGTACCAGGCACCCGGTTACTCTGAAACCTGCAAACCCTGGGTAGTGGCGCAGTTTCGATTTGTTCTGAAAGGTCACGATTTCACAGCTTGCGGAAAAACTCGCTGTTGCACTTGATTTTGGGTGGCGCAGCGGTTTACCGCTGCGATAACGAGCCTATTTTCATCGACGGCTTTAGCCGCTGAGGTCACACTTCCTGCGCGGGAACGAGCTTCTCCGCACCCTCTTCAGTCGTGCCGTAACGCCGCATAATCCGTGCGGCTTTAGCCGCTGGGGGGAATGCGTCTTCCAAACTGCGCCACTACGAAACGCCGAAACCCGGCTCTAATCCGCTTTCACCACCACATATTTCCGCCCGGCATACAGCCGGTATCCGGCACCGTCTTTTTCAATTTTCAGGGGAACCGGGTGTTTGAGCTGATCGTCGTTCTGGCTGGCAATGGAGAACACGTCCGTTGCCGCCACGTTCATCACGGTGAACTTGCCATCCTTGAAGCCAAATCCATAAGCTCCCGGCTCCAGCGTAGCTCCGTCAAAGCCGAGCTTGGTTTCGGTGATCAGGAAGCCCTGGTATTTTTCCTGGATTGCGGTTGAATACCCCGACGTATCCACCAGCCCCGCCAGCGTCAGCTTGCCGGCGGAGTTCTTCAAACCGGCCGTATTCCGCACCTGCACGGCCGCACTCTGGCCGGCAAAGAAAAATGAATTCGGAGCAACTTTGCTAACCTGATCGCCAGTGAGAATCTGCGCGCCCGCCTGCGCCACCAGCGCCCCCAGCAAAACCATCCATATCATCATCATCGACCGATTGCATTTCATATTACCGTTCATCGAAGATCCTCTCGTTTTCCCTGTGTACCTCTGTGTACCCCTGTGCCCCCAGTGGTTAAGATTTTCTCCACCGCCGCGGGCATAATCGGCATCACGTTAGTGGATTCTGCCGCCTGACAACTGCACAGTCCGCTACGAAAATCGTTTGACCGCAACATTCGGATAGCCCGCGCGCTGCGACTGCCCTATGTTACCTCCATGGCCACCAATGCGATACTTGCAAAAGAAGAAGAGATGAAACGAACTCCACAACCAACGGCCGCGCTAAAGGCATCCGAAGTTGCTGTTCGGATAAAAGACCAGACAAACGCCCGCCGCTGGCAAGCCGTCCTCGCTCGCGACCGCGCACTCGACGGCACATTCGTCTTTGGCGTGTCGAGCACCGGAATCTTCTGCCGCCCCTCGTGTCCTTCTAAGCGCCCACGCCCCGAGAACGTGAGCTTCTTCGATCACGCGCTCCAAGCCGAGCAGGCCGGCTATCGCGCCTGCCTGCGCTGCCGTCCGAAAGCGCTGGACGGAAATCCGCAATCCGCGCTGGTCCGCGCCATGTGCCGCTACATCGAGCAGCACATCGAAGATCGCCTGACGCTCAGCCTGCTCGCCAAAGAATTTCGCCGCAGTTCGTTCCACCTGCAGCGGACTTTCAAATCGGTACTAGGAGTCTCGCCCAAGGCCTACATCGACGCTGTCCGCCTGCGTCAGGTGAAGCAAAATTTACAAGCTGGCCACTCCGTGACCACCGCGCTCTATGCCGCCGGATACGGCTCCAGCAGCCGTCTCTACGAACGCACCGCCACGCAACTCGGCATGACCCCGGAGAAGTACCGTCGCGGCGCTGTAGCGGCCGTAGTGCGTTACACCATCGCCAGTTCGCCTCTAGGACGCATGCTGATCGCCGCCACCGACAAAGGTATCTGCGCCATTCAGTTCGCCGACCGATTTGCCGACAATGATCAGCAACTCCTACAAGGCTTGATCCGCGAGTTTCCCTTCGCTGTCCGCCGCCGCGACGATGCCGCCATGTCCGAGTGGCGAGAGAATCTCGCGCGCCTCATTCAAGGACAAGAGACCAATCCCTCCCTCCCGCTCGACATCCGCGCGACCGCATTTCAACGCCGAGTCTGGGAAGCTCTGCAGAGAATTCCGCGCGGCGAAACCCGCTCCTACAGCGCCGTGGCGAAAAAGATAGGCATGCCGAAAGCCACGCGAGCCGTGGCTCGAGCCTGCGCCACCAATCCGGTAGCCGTAGCCATCCCCTGCCATCGCGTAGTCCGCCAGGATGGCGAATTAGGCGGCTACCGCTGGGGCATCGAGCGCAAAGAACAGTTGCTGGCAATGGAGAAACAAATGTAGAAACGGGGATTGCGGGTGCCCCACACATTCGCGTTCTGTGCGAATGTGTGGGTGTTCGCCCACCCCACTCTTCAGGGCCCTAAACTTCCGCAACGTCCGGCCCTTAACCCTTTTTCATCGCTAACAGCCCGGCGCCTTCGTCCGGAGCCGAGCCGCGATCGCAGCCAGCAATGCGGCGCCGGCTTCACCAGCCTCGCGGGTAGAAAACTCGCTGCCCAATTCGATCACCGGAAGGCTGGCGCACGCGTCCCGGAACGATTGCGGCGAAGCCGGGGAAGCGGTCCTGTCGGGCCCAACCAGCAGCAGATCAAAATGCGTAACCCGCATCAGCAGCAGAGCGTCGCTCACCCGGCAACTGCTCTGCACGTCGTATCCAGCGCGCTGCAGGAGTTCGCGCAGGTAGGCGAGCACGTCGGCATTGGAGTCGAGGCACAGAACCCTGCGTCCGGTGAGCGCAGGCGTCTCGGTACGGACTCCCGGCCGGTAGAAAGCGGCGACCGCCTTCTCCTCCGATTCATGCGCGTCGAACACCGTCGTCAGGTGCGTCATATCCAGAACTTTGCGCACATTTTCCGGCACGTCGCAGAGCTTCAACTCTCCGCGCGCCTGGCGGGTGCTGGCGTGGGCTCGCACCATCGTGCCCAGGCCGCTGCTGTCAATGAATCTGACCTCGCCCAGATTCAGGACGATGGAGCGGCGGGTATGCAACAACCAGGCAACATGCGCGCGCAGGGATTCGCTCTCGCCACCCGCAACAATCCTTCCATTGCAGCGCACGATGGTGACGCGTCCAACCTCACGAGTGTCGAGCGACAAGAGCAAATGGGCCTCCGATGCGGCTGTGATCAAGCCCGCGAAATCGCCACATTATATGCCTGCGGCGAGGTCTGCGTTATCGCGATTCTTTACCAGTCATCTCGCGTTGCACCGACGAGGCGGATGCAGAATGTTTCCCGCTTTCGAGACCCAAAATGAGATTATGGCTGAATGGGTTACAGATTCGAGTTCGACTCAGTGAACAAAATCCTGCTGGGTCGATTTGAGGGGCGGTTCACTGAAGAATTAGGTGCAGAGTTTTACGGGGCGATTCGGAAGTGTTCGATCGCCACCGATGCCAACGCGGGCATTTTTGACTTCTCCGCCGTTACTCAGATTGCCGTATCCTCAGGCTTTGTCCGTCAGTTGGCACATTCGGAACCAGCCATGCCGGACGTCACCAGACGTCCTAGCTTTTTTGTTGCTCCCACAACCGTTGGATTTGGCCTCTCTCGCATGTTTCAGATCCTGGGAGAGCCTACCAGGCCGCTCCTGAAAGTTGTGCATAGCGTAGCCGAGGCGTTGGCTGAACTCGGCGTTCAATCCCCACACTTCGAGCCTTTGGAGTGACACACGTTGACGCCAGCGGGTGTCCATCGATTACTTGACAATCCAGGTAGCCTACCGCAGCATTCTTGCAGTTTTTTCTAACCGTTCAGCCATCGCCCTTTTATTATGGATCGTGAACTATATCCGATAATGTCCCACCAAAGGAGAATGTAATGAGGATGTCTCGAACCATCGGAGAAGTCGCGGCGCTGGCGATTTTGGTGTCGTCCGCCATCGTGGCGCGTGCACAAGATTCCGGAGATCCCTGGAAGTTCCCCGACTTCTCCGCCATTCAACTCATGGGGCCCGAGCGGCGACCGTTGCCGGCGAAAGTCTACTGGTCGGGCACGAGTATGCGGGTCGATCTCACGCCCGCCCTAGGCAACTTGTATCTGCCCGCGAGTGGCAAGGTGTACCGATTGACCGTGTACCCCGATAAGACCCGGGGATGCGTTGTGATGAGGACCGACCAGGCAAAAATGTCGCAAAGTCCTCTGGAGTTGTTGCAAGGCACCAAGGTGAAACGGACTCCGGCGGGGACAGAAACCGTGGAAGGCCATAGCTGCAAGGTCGAGAACGTCGTGGTGACCAGGGCTGACGGCAAAACCATCGAGGCCAAGGTATGGGAGGCAGACGACTTGAAGGGGGTTCCGGTGAAGATCGAATCAAAAACCGAGCACGGAAGGTTTATGGCGGTGTATCGCGACATCGTGATCGGTACGCTGGACAAGGCACTCTTTACTCCTCCCGACAAGTGCACGCCCTATGAAAAGATGGGCCAGGTGGTGGAGAAAGAGACGGTTGAGTGATAGTGCGTTCGAACTGAACTCAACGGCATGAAGAAAAAACGCCAAAAAAAGAAGAGGCCCCAACGCGGGGCCTCTTTGCAATTTCGCCATTGAACAGCGCGAGTTATTTCCCGAGCAGATCGCGCGGGCTTCCAACGCCCGTGCAATAGTCCCAAGAAGGAGAGACGGTGCAGCCGTTCGAACCTGTTGTGATGTCGTAGAAGTTCGTGTAATAAGCTGTGGCCGCCGGCAGTTGCGAGTAGAGGAGGGTGTCTTCCTCGTTCGTGAAGTAGCCGTAGAAGTCTACGTCATACCCGTACCAACCCGACAACCGGTTGTTGGCCCGGTTCGTGATGCTCGCCAGCGAGGGCGAAGCAACGCTGGTGCCGCCCACCTGCCAGAGGCAGGGTTCGGCGTTGCAAGCTCCAACGTACTCACCGAAATACAGTGCGTCGACGACCACGCCCGACGACGGATCGGCGTTGAAGGCGAGGTCGGGTGTCTGCCGTGAGGACTGCCCAAAGATCGGATATTGGTAGTCCGCCCAGGGTCCAGTATTGGAACCGCCGGTCCAACTGGTCGCGTACGTCTCGTACACGCTGCTGCCGCCGCCAGAACCGCTCCAGCACGCTTCAGAGTTGAACGTAAGGTCGTCGTTCCGGAGCACGGACGTGCCGCCGGCGGAAACCAGCCAAGGGTTAGAACTGGGATAGGCCGCTCCGCAACCGCTGTCACCCGCGGAAGCGAAAGTCACGATTGGAGCCAACGTACCGTTGCCAAAGCCGGTAAAGACCGGGTCATAGGCATTCTCACCCGAGAACTCGGGGCTTCCCCAACTATTGGACACATCCCCGCCACCATAGTTACTAGCGATGTAGTCGATGGCCACACTCTCGGCATAGAGAAGGTCGGTGTAGGAGTTCGAGCAAGCCTCAACCAGAACGATATTCGCCTCGGGCGCGAACACGTGCGCCCACTCGACATCGAGTGACTCCTCCAACGCCCAACCTGGATCCGTTGGTGGGTATAGGCAGTCCCCATTGCCATTGGCGATGATTTTGGTGAAACTCGCCGCTTTCAGAGCGAAGAACTTGTCAAAAGTCTTCAGGTCGTCGGTTATGTTTGGGTTATCGAACGCGTCTACCAAAGCGATGGCGCCCCAACCCGCAGCACTGGGACCGTGGCTCTGTGGTAAGGCTGGTATGCACCCTGTGCTCCGTTTCGCTGGGCTCGATACATAAAGGCAGCCCATGGAGTAGGGGGTTTCAAAGTTTTCGACTACGTCGTTCGACGACACGGCCGTCAACGCCTCTTTGGAACTGACCAGCAAAGGTTTGGTTCCGTCGAGACTGCGAAGCACAACGTTGGTGTGAGCGCGCAAGCCAGCGTCTTCAGCACGCTCGATGCTGCTCGCTGGAGTGAAAACGTGTCCGGCTTGCACCCCACGAGGGGCGGCTTCCGGCTTGACCCCGGCCACTGCTGCACCCTCCTGGCGCCCTTGCGCTGCCGCCATGGTTGAGAAGCTCACCACTAATACTGCCACTACCGCTACAGCGATTAGTCTGCCCAACAATCGCCAATTCTGGTTTTGCATTACTTTTTCTCCTTTTTTCCTGAGAGAGAACGTTGTGAGCCAAGAAAATATCCCGATTACGAACCGAGGCCGTCTGAGGCTTCCGTCCGGAACTTCAAAGAATTTCCTCCTGGCAGCTGTTTTCAAAACTTCGAAGGTTCAACGCACGAGGTCTCAGTGAGGCTCTACTGGGGGAAGCGTAGGGACCTACGCTGACGCACGAAGCTTAGCGCATTTCCAATCTAAGTCAAGCAAATAATCGGCTCTTCGCCGTGAACAATCATGACCAGATAGGAACTTCCCTGACCTGAGATCCCGCAACAGACGCGCACTCCGCCGCCCCCGCGTTCGTAAGGCAATGGATTCATCCAACTCTTGCATCGCAATGCAGCATAACTGCAATCGCTTGCATCTACCTGCGATTCCGCCGGGTGGCCCATCCTAACGTCGTGCTCTTCGACGTTAGGGTGGGATTCCACCACCGTCTGTACCTTGGGATTTTCCCGGACGTAGAGGAAAACCGGCTTACTCTGCCTGCTTCGTGATATTCAGCAGCACGCCCACGCACATCAGGGTCACGAACAGCGACGATCCCCCGTAGGAAACAAATGGCAGCGGAATCCCTTTGGTAGGCATCAGCCCCAGCACCACGCTGATGTTGATGAAAGCCTGCAGCACGATCATGCTGGTGATTCCGACAGCGATGAAGCGTCCAAAGTTATCCTGCGTGCGCAGCGCAGCCCGCGTGCCGCGCCAGAGAAAGATCGCAAACAGGATGATGACGGCCAGTGCTCCGACCAGGCCCAATTCCTCGGCAGTAACCGCAAAAATAAAATCCGTGTGCGGTTCGGGAAGATAAAACAATTTCTGCTTCCCTTCCATCAGTCCGAGTCCGGTCACGCCGCCGGTAGAAACCGCAATCAGCGACTGAATAATATGGAAGCCAAATCCCTTGGGATCAGCGTAAGGATTCAGAAACGCCAGGATGCGATCTTTCCGGTACGACACGTGAAAGATCAGGAAATAAAGCGGCAGCAGCGAGAACGCGAAGGCGTATCCGAAGTAACGCAGACGGATGCCGGCGATGAACAGAACGCAAGCGGTAATGCCGGCGCAAGCGATCGCGGTGCCCAGGTCGGGCTGAAAAACAATCAGCACGAGAAAAGCCGCGGTCGGCACCACCGCCGGGATCAGCGTATTGCGCCAGTCGTCCATGGCCTTGGTCCTGTTTTCAAGAAACCACGCGAGAAACAGGATCAACGCCGGTTTCGCCAACTCCGAAGGCTGCAACGAAATCGGACCCACGTGAAACCAGCGATGCGTGCCGTGTGCGCGATCAAGAAAAAAAACAGAGATGAGCAGCAACGTAGTAAAGCCAAGAAGCGAGAAAACCAGCGCCGGATGCTGCAGGCTTTTGTAATCCACCTTCATAGCCACGATCATCACGACCAGTCCCGCGACCGCCCAAACCAGCTGCTTCAGCAGGAATTCGTAAGCCGAGCCAAACCGCTCCTTGGCCATCACGGCGGAGGCGCTGAAAATCATGACCAGTCCGATAAAAACCAGGACCGTGGTCACGGTAAACATCCAGCGATCGACGCTAACTCGCTTGGCCATGGAGAGTCCATTTCACCACGTAGACAAGAACACCGGGAGGAATTTCAGCCGCCGATTCTAGCGAGGGGATAACTGAGTTGGTTCCCAGTTCGTGTGGTGACGGGGCTCTGCCCCGTCCAAGCCAAGCCCAGCCCAGCTCGGCTCTGGCCGCAGTCATAGCAACTTTGAAAGGTACCTACTTAGATCGCGCCAAGGCCAGCGAATGCACCGTCTCTTTGAACACTCTGCCGCGATGTTCATAGCTCTGGAACTGATCAAAACTGGCGCAGGCCGGAGCAAGAAGGACAACGTCGCCCGCCGCAGCCGATTCGCTGGCTCGGCGGATAGCGTTTTCCAGGGTTTCCGCATGTTCGATTTCGGCAGCACCCTGAATTTGCGATTCAATCTTGGCCGCCGCGGCTCCGATCGTGTACACGCGCTTCACGCGCTGCCGCAACAACTCATTCAGCACGGTATAGTCGCTCCCCTTATCCTTGCCGCCGAGAATGAGGTGCAGGTGCAGATGATCGCCAGCCGGAAACGCTTCCAGCGCCTTGACCGTGGCATCCACATTCGTGGCCTTGGAGTCATTGTAATAATCAACGCCGGCGACCCGCGCCACGAACTCCAGCCGGTGCTCGACGGCTTTGAAAATCCCCACCGCATGGCGGATCTGTTCCGCCTGGCAGCCAACCAGGCTTCCGATGGCAACACCCGCGAGCACATTTTCCAGATTGTGCGCACCTTTCAGCGGCACTTCCGCCAGCGGCATGATCTCGCGCTCGCTGCGGCCATCGCGGAAATAGATATGAGCGCCCCGGACAAAAGCGCCTTTTTCAACCTCTATCTTTCGGCTGAACCAGAACAAATGCGCGTGAGTACGATCGGCTAATCCAGCGGCGCTGGCGTCATCCGCGTTCAGGACAGTAAAGTCATCCGCTCCCTGGTTCTCAAAGATGCGCGCCTTGGCGTTGACGTAATTGGCAAAAGTCTTGTGGCGATCAAGATGGTCGGGCGTGATATTCAGAATTACCGCGATCCGCGGACGAAATTCACCGATCGTCTCCAGCTGAAAGCTCGATACCTCAAGCACGGTCCAGGTCGCGGGCCCGGCTTGATCGACAAAACTGATGGCCGGCGTGCCGATATTTCCGCCCACCAGTGTGGGAAACTTTCCGGCGGCAATAATTTCGCCGGCCAACGATGTGGTTGTAGTTTTGCCGTTGGCTCCCGTGATGGCGACGATTGGTCCTGACAGAAATCGCGCGGCAAGCTCGATTTCGCCGATGACCGGCTCTCCCAGATTGCGCGCCTGCACCAGTTGCGGCGCATCAACCGGCACACCCGGACTGACCACGATCAAATCCTGCCCACGAAAGGTTCGGTCGCCGTGACCACCAGTTTCGACCGTGATCCCATGCTCCAGCAGCAGCAGGATTTCATCGCGAAGCTCGGCTTCGGGCTTGGAATCCGACACGGTAACCCGAGCGCCGCGCGACTTAAGAAAAAGCGCGGAAGCCACGCCGGATTTGCCCAGACCGACCACCAGCACGCGTTTGTTGTTCAGCTCCATAAAGTTCGTTTCACCACAGAGGCCCAGAGTCCCAAAGAAACAAAAGAGAAACAAACAAGATTTGGTTTTCTCCGTGTCTCCGTGTCTTCGTGGTGGATTCTTTATCTCAATTTCAGCGTAGTCAGCGCAAACAAAGCAAATACCAGTGACGCAATCCAGAAGCGCACAATCACCTTCGACTCCGACCAGCCCAGCAATTCAAAGTGATGATGAATCGGCGCCATCTTGAAAATACGTTTCTTGCGCAGCTTGTAGGAACCAACCTGCAGGATCACCGAGAGCGCCTCAATCACAAAGATACCTCCGATGAACGGCAGCAGCAGTTCCTGTTTGATCATGACGGCTACCGTCCCGATCGCGCCGCCCAGCGCCAGCGAGCCCACATCGCCCATGAACACTTCCGCCGGATGCGCGTTGTACCAGAGAAATCCGATGGCCGAACCGACCATGGCTCCGCAAAAGATGGTGAGCTCGCCAATCTGCGGCATTTTCTGCAATTCAAGATAAGTTGCAAAAGTGGCATGGCCGCTCAGGTAGGTGAGAACCGCGAGCGCTCCCGCCGCGATTACCGTGCAGCCGATGGCGAGCCCATCGAGGCCGTCGGTAAGATTGACGGCGTTGCTCGATCCGACAATCACAATCACCACGAAGGCAACGAACGGCAGGAAACCCAAAGGCCAGAGTTGGGGATGAGCCGCCCACCTCGCGATCACCAGGTCCGGGTGGAACTGCTTGAAGAATGGAACCACCAGCCTGGTGGAATATTCTCCGCGGTGCTGCAAAATAATCAGCGCAATCGCAATCAGGATGCTGGCCGCGGCCTGAAAGCCCAGCTTCGCGCGAGCAGTAAGGCCGAGGTTGCGGTGATGAACAACTTTAAGATAGTCATCGGCAAAACCGATTGCACCGAAAGCCAGCGTGGCAAACACGGCGATCCAGACGAACGGATTGGCCAAGTCCGCCCAGAGTACTGTAGGCACCAAAATGGCGATGGCAATCAGCAAGCCGCCCATGGTCGGCGTGCCCGCCTTTTTCTGATGAGCCTGCGGCCCTTCTTCGCGGATGTACTGCCCAATCTGGAAATCGCGCAGGCGCCGAATCACGATGGGCCCAACGATCAGGCCGGTGAAAAGGGCGGTCAGACTGGCGAAGGCGGTGCGGAAAGTGAGATAACGAAAAATGCGGAACGGCGGAAAATAATGAAACAGCTTCAGGTAGAGCAGCCAGTAGAGCAATCCGCCTCCGACACCCGCTGTCAGCTCTCAGCTGTCAGCTCTCAGTGATTCGATCCCCGCCGCAAAGGAAATCCACGAACTCCCCAGTGGTCCCCTGTGAACCCCCGTGTCCCCCGTGGTTCAAGCCTTTCGTCGGACACCCTCCCCCGCCACAAGCGGGTTGAGAAGATGTTTAAGTCCCAAATTTTCGCTGCCAAGTCTCCAGCGCTTTTTCCAGCTGCACGCCGCGTGACGCCTTGAGCAGCACGACATCGCCATCACGAGCCTCATGCGCCAGCCACTCGCCCGCTTCTTCCGGCGTCGCCACGAATTTCGCCGTCATCCCCGCTTCGCAAGCCGCGTCCACCATCGGCTTCGCTAATCCGCGCACGCCGAGCAGAAACTCAAGTTTCTTTCCTGCGATATAACGTCCGCATTCGCGATGCAGTTGCTCGCCGGTGGCTCCAAGTTCCAGCATTTCTCCAGCAACAACAATCCGGCGCTGAGCGGGCATTGCCGCCAGAGTATCGACCGCAGCCATAAGCGCCCTCGGACTTGAATTGTAGCAATCGTACAGTACCGTGATGTTACCCAGTTGGACGACCTGTCCGCGCTTGTCGGCGGCCTGGAGCGACGGCAGAGCGGCAGCGATCTCTGACGGGGTAATGCCATGCTCGAGCGCAACGGCAGCCGCGGCCAGCACGTTGTACACGTTATGCTTGCCGAGCAACGGACTTTGCACCGACTGGCGCACTTCGTGGCTGACCAGATCGAAGCGCGTGCCTTCGGGCCCCAGAACCTCGATGTTTTCCGCCCGTACATCTGCGGGAATACTCGCCAGAACGCCCGCGGTTGGCCCCAAGCCAAACGTGACGACCTTGCCCTTGAAGTCGCGACCGAACTGGCTGACATATTCATCGTCGGCATTCAACACGGCCGTGCCGCCGTGCGGAAGACATTCAATCAGTTCATATTTCGCGCGTGCAATTCCCGCGATGGAATCGAAACTCTCCAGATGCACCGGGGCAACGTTGGTGACCACGCCCTCGTTGGGCAGGGCAATTCGAGCCAAGGCAGAGATTTCGCCCGAGTGCGACATCCCCATTTCAACCACTGCGAGATCGTATTCCGGCTCCAGCGTCAGCAGGCCGAGGGGCAGACCAAAATGATTATTGAAATTCCCCTTGGTGCGATGCACGCGGTACTTGATCGCCAGCAAATGCGCCATCGCTTCTTTGGTCGTGGTCTTGCCCATCGATCCGGTGATGGCAATGGCAGTCTTGCCCCACATTTTTCGGACCGCTGTCGCCAGCGTCTGCAGCGCGACGAGAGTGTCGTCGACGGCCAGCAAGCCGGTGGCGAGAGTAGCGGAGAGAGTAGCGGAATTGGAATAGCGCGCCACCTGATCCTTCCGCACCACCGCACCAACCGCGCCTCGGCTCAGTGCCTGCTCCACGAAGTCGTGACCATCGAGGCGTTCGCCTCTAACAGCAAAGAAAAGTTCGCCGGGTTGCACGGTGCGGGAATCGATGGAATATCCCTGGACCATGGCGTGACCGTCGTATTGACCGGTTGGGGCTTGGTCGGCGGGAGAAATGAATTCGGCGATGCGAGAAAGAAGAAGCTTCATGCGGTCTTCCCCGCAGTGCCCGCTTTCGCGGCGCTTTTGCAGTCGTAGCCAAGGGCCATCAGACTCTCGCGCGCGACCTCCACATCGTCGAATGGAATCGTTCCGTCCTTAGTGATCTGCACTTTTTCGTGCCCCTTGCCCGCCAGCAGCACGATGTCGCCGGGGGTCGCCTGTCGCAGAGCAAGAGCGATGGCCTTGCGCCGATCAGGCTCCATGGAATACTTTGCGCCGGCCTTCTGCAATCCAACCAGCGCATCATTCATGATGGCCAGCGGATCCTCGGAGCGCGGGTTATCAGTCGTGAGCACGACGAAGTCACTGCCCTTGCCCGCCGCCTCGCCCATCAGGGGACGCTTCGCACGATCTCGATCCCCACCACATCCGAAAAGAGTGATCACCTTGCCCTTCAATCCGGCGCGCGCGACAAAATCGCGAGCCAGCGCGGTGAGGTTGCGGAGCGCGTCGTCGGTGTGCGCGTAATCGACGACCACCGTAAAGGGCTGGCCGCAATCCACACGCTCGAAGCGGCCGGGAACGCTGGTCAGGTCGAAGATTCCTTTTGCGATCGCCTCGGCGGAGCAATCACGCGCATACGCCGCGGCAGAAGCCGCAAGCACGTTGTACACATTCACATTGCCGATCAGCGGAGTCCACATCGCGATCTTCCCCGCGGGCGTCACCATTTGAAAGCGCGTCCCGCGCGGCGTGATCTCAACCGACTCGGCACGAAAATCGCAGTCGCCAGAGGCCAGACCGCCAGAGGTGAAACCATAAGACAGCACCAGCGCGCTCTTCTTCGTGCAAAGCTTCAATAGCTGGCGTCCGTATTCATCGTCAATATTGATAACGGCGGCGCGCGGCGGATCCGTCCCGCAACCTTCGAAAAGCACTCGCTTGGCGCGGAAATATTCCTCCATCGTGCCGTGATAATCGAGATGGTCGCGCGTGAGATTCGTGAATACGGCCACATCAAAAGGGATTCCGAAAATGCGCTGCTGCTCCAGCGCGTGCGATGACACTTCCATCACCGCTTCGGTGACTCCTTGGCCCAAGCCCTCAGCCAAAAGCCGGTTCAACTCCAGCGCTTCCGGCGTGGTGTGCGGCGCTGGCAGAACCTTTCCGGCAACGTGATATTCGATGGTGCCGACGAGCGCGGTCTTGCGTCCGGCCGCTTGCAATATGGATTCGATCAGGAAGGCAGTCGTGCTTTTTCCGTTCGTGCCCGTAATTCCAGTATTCGAAATTCGCTCGGCAGGACGTTTGTAAAAATTCGCGCTCAGGCGTGCAAGCGCGCGGCGTCCGTGCACAACTTGCGCCCAGGCAACCGCCGGACGCGGCGCTTCAGCCGCAGAGTCGGTAACGATGGCAACCGCTCCTGCAGCGATGGCTTGGTCAATAAACCGATTGCCGTCGCTGCTCTCGCCCTTCATAGCGACAAAAACCGTCCCAGGCCGCACCCGCCGGGAATCGTATTCCACCCCGGCAACCGCCGGGTCTCCGCTTTGAAAGAGGACCTCGGCACCCTGCAGGAGCTGTTGAAAAGTCATTGGAGTGATTATAGCGACAAGGAATTACGCAGGCGCGGACAGTCGCGTGTAACCGGAAACTCCGAAAGTGCAGCCCTTTTTGTCGTTCTCACGGTTCTACGGCTGCGGGTATTCGATATCGATTTGCTTGGCAGAAGGAAGCGGGAGTTCCCATGTACGAATAACCGTAATTCCAAGGCGTGTCGCAAACGTCCTGACGTCCTCATCGTCCGAGTAGATTGGATCTGCTTTGTTCGTCCTGGCTATGGCGACAATTTGACGGTCGAACCTGAGTTTTGCCCATGTACTTGCAGAACCGCCACGCTTGCTCCCCTTCTCGCGGTCTTCCACCTCCCTTGCCGCAAGTTCAATAGCAGCCAATTCATCGAATGGCTTGATAAGGATGTTCTTCATGCCTGAAAGCTTGTCGAGATATTGAGGGCCATCCTTCCCGACCAATATCAGGAACTCGCTGAGCACTGGAGTCGGTAGAATAATTCGCTCAGAATCACTGTCCAGATCTTCAAGCAGTTTCTCGATCCGATCGCCTATTCGTTCAACGGGCTTACCGGTGGCAGGATCTTTCGGAGGTTTCGCACGCGGGTGCAACATTAGCGAAAGGAACGTGTTGTCAATCTCAACCATTCATTGCAACTTCGTACCACGCCTTATCTGCTCTAGCTCTGCGAGAGGATCGTCCAGCTTCTTCCACTCACCGGGTACTTTACGGAGGTCGCTGATGTTCTTCCGAATGTCTCCGTCTTCAATCAGGGTAAAGGAGCTGGCGTGAAACGAAAGCATCTCCCATTCCCCATCAGTGTGCCTGATCCACCGACCCGTGCCCTCTACCCGCACCACAGAAGTAAACAGGTGTTGAGCGATGTCCTTGGCCAGCGAGCGGCGGGCTAAGACGATATGTTTGTCCTTGCCGTCCTCCAAATGGACGGGAACCGGGTCATTCTCGCCACCGACTTTTATCGGAATACCCTGGAAGACTCCAGCCTGACTTACCGGACCAAATTCCATTTTTGTAGCATTTTCTCGACCGGGAAACAGGAAGAGCTTGCTCCCTACCGGATCAACCAAAACAGCTCTGGCGTTGTCTTGAAGTAAGCGACGATCGATGTCTTTTGCCGCCTGCTGGGCCTCCTCCGGAGCTTCGTGGTTCTTGATCGCTCGAAGGCGATCACGCACCTTCGGCTCGGCTTCCCATTCGACCATAACCACTGGCACGGTGCTTCCACTTTCAATCTTCAGCAGGTGGACGCTGTTGTTGTTCCCGAACACCGTCGCAAGGTCAGAGAGGTACTCCGCGAGGCGAGACATCGGGATGCTCGTCGGACTGAAGGCATCTATTTCGAATCTATACTCTCGGTGTTTTTTAGATTTGGGCATGGAAACCCTCCATAATACTCCGCAGTTCACCCGGTGACCTCTCGGCACTCCTAGCGTTGCTCTGAAGCCAACTCATCTTCCGAACTTGACAACTACTCGCGATCCAGCCGCGACGTGCGCACCGGGCAGCGGCGATTGTTCGCGAGCCGTCCCGCTCCCGACGGCGTCGAGGTCGAGCCCGGCATCCTGCGCGGATTCCATGGCAACACGCAGGTTCTTGCCGAGGAAGGACGGAACCTCGATCCCTCCCTCTTCCACGTCGAGAACCACGGTACCGCTGACCGGCAAGTTCTGTGGGGGTGAGCCCTCGGTGGGTGCGCCAGATTGTGCAACCGCCGAATTCCCCGCAGCTGTCGTCCGATCCGTCGTCGACGGGTGATCCGGCGCTCTTCCCGTCTCTCTCGCTGTAAGCGCAGCCGGAACGACCTGAGCGCCAATCGTGTCAGGCTTAACCCCTGCTGGAACGGCGGGCGTTTCACCGCCTTCGGCCATATCCAGTGCCGCTCCCAGATGATCGGGCGAGCTTTCTTCCAGACTAGCGTCCGGGACATCGCGCCGAGCCAGCAATACCTGTCGACTCGGCGGAAGCTGAACATCATGCGGCACGTGCAGATACTCAAGCACCTGCTGCGTGATGCGTTGGAAGACCGGCGCCGAGACCTGCCCTCCCTGGTGCAGGCCGACAGCCGAGTCGAGGATCACCACCACTGCGATTTGCGGATCATTAATAGGAGCAAACCCGGCAAACGACGCCACATACTTCGTCTTCGAGTAAGCGCCGGTGGCTGGGTCCACCTTCTGAGCGGTCCCCGTTTTGCCCGCCGCACTGTAACCCTCAAGAATGGCTTTGCGCCCGGTACCGTGGAGCACCACTCCCTGCAGCATCTGACGCATCTGGGCTGCAGTAAGGGATGAAATCACTCGCGTCCCCGCAGCGGGCTGGAAGGCGATAGTTTGAGGAGAAGTTTGAGGAGTATTCTGCGGAGTATTCTGCGGCGTCATTGTCCCAGCCGCGATTGTCCCAGCCACGATGCGCGGTGGAACATGCACGCCGTCGTTGGCAATCGTCGAGATCAAGGAAGTGAGCTGCAGCGGCGAAATGCCGATCTCCTGGCCCATGGAGATCGCGCCAATCGAAACTTTCGACCAGCGCTCGACCGGCTTCGTCAGGCCCCGCGTTTCGCCCGGGAGCTCGATCCCGGTTTGCTGGCCGAATCCAAAGGCGCGAATGTATTTGTAGAACCGATCCTCGCCCAGCCGCAGCGCGACTTTGATGGCTCCGACGTCGCTCGACTCCGCCAGAATGTCGGCCACCGAAAGCACCCCGTGCGGCTTGCTGTCACGGATGCGCATGCCATTGATGACAATCGATCCCATCTGGCAGTCAAACATTTCGTCCGGCCGCGTGATCTTTTCTTCCAGGCCGGCGGAGATCGTCACCATCTTGAAGGTCGAGCCCGGCTCGTAGATGTCGCTCACGGCGCGGTCTTTCAGGGCTTCATTCTTAATCTCTTTCCGAATATTGGGATTAAACGTCGGCCGGTTGGTGAGCGCCAGAATTTCGCCGGTGCGAGGATTCTCCACGATCACCGTGCCGGCGATGGCGTGCGTCTCCTCCATTCCGCGCTCCAGCTCGCGCTCGGCAATGTACTGAATGTTCTGATCAACGGTGAGGACGAGGCTGTTGCCCGATTCTGGTTCCTTTTCAACACTGGCAAACCAATGCTTGCGCGCGTCGACGGAAATCATCAGCTTGCCCGGCTTGCCCAGCAGTTGCTGATTGAATTGACGCTCCAAACCGCTCAGTCCCTGATCGTCGGTGCCGACATAACCCAGAATTTGCGCCGCCAATTCGCGCTTGGGATAAAAACGCTTGGGTTCCTTCTGAAAATGGACGCCTTGCAGATTGAGCGCACGGATGCGGTCAATCACTTCGGCGTCCGCTTTTCGCGCCACCCAGCAGAACGTCTTGTGGGCGCGGCAATCGGTGAGCACGACGCGGGGATCGTCATTAGTGATCCGCGCAATCAGGCTGATGGTATTGGGAAGGTCGGGAGCTTCCGAGGGTACAACGAAGGCCGAGTCCACTTGGATCGACATCGCCAACTCACGTCCCGCGCGATCAAAGATGACCCCACGTTTCGGCGAGAGGTCAAAGCTGCGCTGCTGCTGGTGCTGAGCGCGGCGCTCGAAATCGCCATAGCAGAAAATCTGGAGATAGACCAGACGCAGACAGATCGCCAGCAACCACAGGCAAAGCAGTCCAGACAAGGCGTAGAGCCTGAATCTTGCGCCGTTCGAAGAAGGACTCGCCGCCAATTCCAGCCCTCAGAAACTTTCGGCGGCTCCAACTTCCAAGGAGCCGCCGCAAAAAATGTCGCTATCTCGTGTGGTGACGGGCCGGAGCCTGCCCTGAGCGGAGCCGAAGGGGCCCGTCCAGACGGGGCATAGCCCCCGTCACCACACAGTAAGTCCCTACTGTGCCGATACGACCGCGACCGGAGTCACGCTGGCCATCACCGGCATGGCAGTGTCGGTATCCGCATCCATGCGCAGCACCTGCCCGGGCTGCGGCGATTGCATGCCGAGCTTGCGCGCCATCACATCGATTCGTTCCGGATCGCGCAGCGACGCCTCTTCCAGGCGCAGAGCCCGGTTCATTTCCGTAAGGCCATCGCGCTGCGACCGCAGCGTCTCGATCTTGTACCCGTATTCAATCGCGCGAAAATGCTGCAGCGCGTATCCCATAACCAGCAGGAACAGGCAACACAGAGCAAATCCGAAATACTTCATCTCGCGCTCCCGGCGCGGGTCTTCGACCTTCACCAGACGCGAGTTATCGATGGTCTTGCGGAAATAAATTTCCGGGGTTCCCAGCCAGCAGGACTTGCTCCGGCCGAAAGAAGCTGCGGATTGCATTGCCACGGCACTCATGATTTATGCCACTCCCAGCAATTTGGAATCGTAGTCTGCATTTTCCTGGACGGAAGCGAACCATGCTTCGCCTGCAAATTTTCCGACCGCTAATGTTTCGACTGCTAAAGTTTCGACGGACAAGAGTTGATCCGAATACGCCCTCTGCTCAGCGCGCTCGACCGTTGCCATCAGATCTTCAATAAGGGTGCCGGTGAATGTCATTTCGACTGTTCCAGTTTTTCCTCTCCGGACGCGGCCTTGTTCTGTTTTTTCTTGGCCGCTCCGAAAAAACTCCACCACAGAGTTTTCTAAAACTTTCTGAAATCTTTACCCGGCGCGCCCTACTATCACCGCACCGGGAGCCCGGCAGTTTCTCCGAGGCAACTCAAACTTGTGTAGCGCGGGCGCCCTCGCCCGCGTGCCGCCACCAACTTCGCGCTAAACCGTTCTCTCCGCCGCCCGCATCTTCGCGCTGCGCGACCGCGGATTACGATCTATCTCTTCTTCGCTCGCCGTCACCGGCTTCTTGGTCAGCAGCCGGTACCAGCCCTGCTTCGCACCCTCGCGAAGCGCATCCTTGACGATCCTGTCTTCGAGCGAG
>DATFZT010000045.1:0-2256 GCA_035314185.1 Terriglobales bacterium | reverse complement strand
CCCCGACCCACTTTCGTCGCCGGTTGCCCGGTCACGTGGCTCTCACCACGCTTCACAGGTACTATGTAGCCGCCCGACTACTGACAAAGCATCGCTCGCCATTTCGCTTGCGTGTCCCGCCTCAGCTGGAAATGGAGAAGGCGTTCTTTCGCTAAGATAGCGGAGAGAACGTATGAGAAAAGAGCGCAAGCACTACACCGCAGAGGAGAAAGTAGCCATCCTGAGGCGACACCTCTTAGACAAGGTCCCAGTTTCGGACCTGTGTGAGCAAAATGGACTGCGACCCACTGTCTTCTATCGCTGGCAGAAGGAGTTCTTTGAGAACGGAGCGGCCGCCTTCCAGGCGAAGGAACGTCCCGCCCGTCAGGTCGAGGAGAAGCAGAAACGGATCGAGTTCTTGGAGAAGAAAGTCCAGACCAAGGACGAAGTTCTGGCCGAACTGATGGCCGAGCATATGGCTTTAAAAAAAAGTCTTGGGGAGCTTTGACCAAGAACTGGGTGCCGCATGATGTGCGGGATCAAGTGGTGGATTTTGTCCGAGGTTGGTCGGAGAAGACCGCGATCAGCGTCGGACGCTTCCCGCAGTGGTTGGGCATCCGGGCCAGCAAGTTCTACGACTGGCGCCAGCGCTACGGGCGAGTGAATGAGCACAACGGTTGGATTCCCCGGGATTTCTGGCTGGAGGCGTGGGAGAAGGAAGCGATCATCGGCTTCCATCTGAAGAATCCGTTGCAAGGCTATCGGCGGCTGACGTTCATGATGCTGGATGCGGAGGTGGTGGCGGTGAGCCCGGCGAGCGTATGGCGAGTGTTGCAGCAAGCCGGACTGCTATCGCGATGGAAGGGCAAGCCCTCGCGCAAGGGGACGGGGTTCGAGCAGCCGCTGCAGCCACACCAACACTGGCACATCGATGTTTCCTATATCAACCTGTCGGGCACGTTCTACTACCTGTGCAGCGTGTTAGATGGATATAGCCGGTCGATTGTGCATTGGGATCTGCGGGAATCGATGAAGGAAGCGGAGATTGAAATGATTCTGCAACGAGCCAAGGAGAAGTACCCGGAAGCGAAACCCAGGATCATCTCGGACAACGGGCCGCAGTTCATCGCGCGTGACTTCAAGGAGTTCATTCGGATCTCCGGCATGACCCACGTGCGAACCTCGCCGTTTTATCCGCAGTCGAACGGAAAATTGGAAAGGTGGCACAAATCGCTTAAGAGCGAATGCATTCGGCCGCTTACGCCGCTGACACTGGAAGATGCGCGGAGCTTGATTCAAACCTACGTGGATCGCTACAACACGGTTCGCCTGCACAGCGCGATCGGTTACGTGACGCCGCAAGACATGCTGGCGGGACGACAGGCGGAGATTCATGCGGCGCGCGATCGTAAGTTGGAAGAGGCTCGCCGGCAGCGACAACTTCGTCGACAACAGGCACCGCCATCGATGTTTGCGCGGTTCCGCAATACAGGTAAAATGCCTTCGCCAGGTGAAACGGAAGCGGGCGCTGCGGGGACGCAACCATGCTAAGGGATAACTTGGCGGGGCTCATCGAGCCGATGCTCAGCAGCGTGGGAGCTCATAACCTCGGTGGTCATCCTAAGAGGGACAAACTGGGGGATGCTCCAGGTCAACCGAGTTGGCGATCGTCGCTCTTAAGCGATCCTAGCGCCAAATTTTTTGCTGCCAACCCGGGCAACGGGCAGAAAAACAAATGGCCCGGTCTTAAAGTGACCACTCAAGCCCATGACTCCCGCGCTGTTCGCACTGCACAGCACAAGAGTCATCGGACGATAGACCCCCAATGCCTTGAAAATCCCCGCCCCGAAGGGGCGGAATCTACACTAACGAAGAACGCCGCTTCTCCATTTCCCGCTGAGCCAAGACAGTCGTTCGCAATCACGTAAAGCGTCTTCTGATCGGGGGACACACAGATCCCGTTCGGCTTGCCCGCGTCCGTGATAATGCGCGTCACTTTGCCGTCCGGGTCGATTCGGTACACCCCCAAGATCGGTTGTTCGATCGCCTCGTAACCGAAGTAGCGGGGATCGGTGAAGTAGATGCGCCCTTTCTCGTCGATGGTGAGATCATTGGGCCCGTTGTAGGGCCGACCGTTATAAAGCCCGGCCAGGATGTAGCTCTTACCCGTTTTCATATCGATCTTGCTGATACGACGACCTCCGAAATCATTGCCTTCGGCGATGACGAGATTGCCTTCGGCATCGAATTTCGTCCCGGCCGCCATGCCGCTTGGCG
>DATFZT010000044.1:0-16502 GCA_035314185.1 Terriglobales bacterium | reverse complement strand
AGGGCGGAGAAATTCAGGTGCTCGACCGCGTGTTCCTGCCGCACTCGCTCGGCAGTTTCTACACCATGATCTGCGATTTCATCGGCTACAAAAAATATGGCGATGAAGGCAAAGTCATGGGGCTGGCGCCCTACGGAAAAGACACCTACATCGACGAGATTCGGAAGATTATCGCGCTCAAGAACGGAAACTTTCAACTCAACATGAGTTACTTCAAGCCGCTGGGGAGCAATCAGGGAATGCAGGTGCTGCCTGACGGAACGGTGCGTCTAGCGCGGCATTTCTCCGAAAAGATGGAAAAGCTTTTCGGCACGCCCCGCGAACCGCACGCGGAGATCACGCAGCGTGACATGGATCTCGCGTATGCCATGCAATATTGTTTCGAGGAAGTGTTCTTTCATCTGGTGAACGAGCTCCATAAGCGCGTGCCCGATGAGAATGTTACGCTGGCGGGGGGGTGCGCCCTTAACAGCGTGGCCAACGGAAAACTGTTTTCCCGGACGCCATTCCGGCACACCTGGATTCAGCCGGCGGCCGGCGACGAAGGCCTGGCGATTGGCGCCGCGCTGCACACCTATCACTCGGTGTTGAAACAGCCGCGCAGGGATGAAGACCAGATGAATCATGCCTACCTCGGGCCGGAGTTTTCCGAGGCGCAGATTGAATCCGCATTGAAAACGGCTGGCGTAAAGTATCAGCGACTGGAACGCGCGCCGCTGCTCGACGCGGTTACCGACCAGATGGTCGAAGGCAATGTTGTGGGATGGTTTCAGGGACGCATGGAGTGGGGGCCGCGCGCGCTGGGCAATCGTTCCATCGTGACCCACCCGGGCCGGCCCGACATGAAGGATAAGTTGAACGCTCGCATCAAACACCGCGAGTGGTTCCGCCCCTTTGCGCCCTCCATCCTGGCCGAGGCGCAGCACGAGTATTTCGAGCACGACCATCCATCGCCCTACATGCTGCACGTGTACAAGATTCGTCCGGAGAAAAGGAAGAGCCTCTGTGCCGTGAACCACGTCGACGATACGGGGCGATTGCAGACGGTGGCGCGGGAAGAGAATCCGCTGTACTACGATCTGATCCAGACGTTTGGCAGGAAAACCGGAACCCCGGTGATCCTGAACACGAGCTTCAACGAAAATGAGCCGATCGTGTGCACACCGCAAGAAGCCATCGATTGCTTCCAGCGAACCAAGATGGACGTGCTGGCCATCGGGTCGTTTTTGGCGGGAAAGTCCGAAATCAAGACAGAAGACTCAAGCACCTAGAAGTTGACGGCATGACTGAAACTCCAGTTGCGGTGGCCGCATCCTCCGGTCTAAAGCTGCGGAGAGCCGCCGCCTGGCTCGGCGTTCGAGTGCTGGCGTGGGACGGCGACATTTTGTACGGGTGCCGCGGCTATCAGATCGTTCGGCTGCGCGTTGCTCCGCAAATCTTCGAGAGGGCGGAGTGGGAGCCTGTTGCGCGCTTTCGTCCCGTCTGGTGGAGGAATCTCACGTCGCGCACGACACTGAGCTATCGCCTGGTGCGTGATGGCTTTCATGCACTAGCTATTCTCGACGATCAGACCATGGTGGGCGTGGTTCCGGGCGCGGTGGTAACGCGAATCTCCGGCGGCGATGAATTTCATGTTACTCATCAGGTGCGGCGCGGCACTCGGCCACTGCACGTCACCGCTGTTCCATCAGGAAGCATTTATTGGGGCGAGTATTTCGATAATCGCGAGCGCGCGGAAGTCCACATCTACGTTTCGACCGATCGCGGACGCACCTGGCAGATTGCCCACACGTTTTCCGCGGGAAGCATTCGACACGTCCACAACATTGTTTACGACCGTTGGGGCGATTGCCTTTGGATATTGACGGGAGATGAAGGCGCCGAGTGCAAGGTGCTGCGTGCTTCCTGCGACCTTCGCTCAGTGGAAGAGGTGCTGGCCGGCAACCAGCAAGCGCGGGCCGTGGCTGCGATCCCAACGCAAACGGGGTTGTATCTTTCGACCGACACGCCCTTCGAACAAAATCGCGTCTATCGGTTCGCTCGTCGGATCGATGGGGCAGGGAACGTCGAGCCGGTCGGCGACCTCGCCAGCTCTTCCATATACGGTTGCAGGGTTAGCGAGGCGATGTTCTTTTCAACGATGATCGAGCCGAGCGCTGTGAACACCAGCCGTGACGTCCGTCTCGCTGGCTCCCGCGACGGAACGAACTGGCAGGTGCTGGTTCGCTGGAAGAAGGACAAATTGCCCATGCGTTATTTCCAGTACGGTAACGCTTTCCTGCCGGACGGCGAGAACGCCACTCGTTATCTGGCGGCGACGACCATCGCGGTCGAGCGGGACGATCTGGTCACGACACTCTGGGAAGTCGAATCGGCATGAGCCTCTCCACGCGCTGGCATTACTATCGGCGTATCTTCGGCGCCTATCTTTTTTGCGGACTTGGCTCCGGACGAAGCCAGTTGACGTTCTGGCATGAGACGCCGGAGATCAATCCGCGCGCTACTCCGGATCGGCTTGCCGAGTACTACATGGTATTTCGCGAGAAGGCGGACTACGCCGGGCCGTACGACGCTGTCGGCATTCCCATGCTCGACTACCACGGAGCGATTGGCCTGCAATACAACCCGATCGCGATTGCCCAGTGGGGGCTCGCAAACTACAACCGCTTCTGTGCGACCGGAGACGAGACTCGCTGGCAGAAAACTCTCAAGGCTGCCGACTGGCTCGTCGCCAGCCTGGAGCAGAATTCCCACGGGCTTTGGGTGTGGAACCATCATTTTGATTGGGAGTATCGGGACACGCTCACGGCGCCATGGTATTCGGGACTGGCTCAGGGGCAGGGCGTTTCACTCCTTTTGCGGGCATATGCGCATGCTCGATCTCGTTCCGAAGACGAGAAGTATCAATATCAAAGCGCGGCTGAAAAGGCGTTCGTCGCGCTCACCAAACCCATCGCCGAAGGTGGTGTTCTTCTAGAGGATGCAGAGAAGAACCTCTGGATCGAAGAGTATCTCGTGGACCCACCGACGCACATCTTAAACGGATTCATGTGGGCCCTGTGGGGAGTGTTCGATTATTGGCTGGCGCGCGCCGATGCTCCAGCGAGAAAAGTTTTCGATCGCGGGGTGGAGACGCTGATTCATAATGTGGATCGATTCGATACCGGATACTGGTCGCTGTATGAACAATCTGGAACTCGTCTGAAAATGCTGGCGAGCCCTTTCTATCACCAGTTGCATATCGTACAGTTGCGCGTGATGTCAAAGCTGACTGGCGATGATCGCTTTGCAGCGGTTGCGGACCGATGGGAGGGCTATGCGCGGCGTCGTGGCAATCGGACGCGCGCACTGGTCGAGAAAAGCGTTTTCAAATTGCTGCATTACTGATCGTCATAAGACTGATCGTCATAATACGGATTGCTCTAATACGCATCGTGAAGATTCTCTACGTCTCACAATATTTTCCGCCTGAAATGGGAGCGCCGGCGGCGCGCGCAGCGGAACTGTCGCGGCATTGGGCCCGCATGGGTCACGAAGTAACTGTTCTCACCGGATTTCCAAACCATCCGACCGGAGTTGTGCCTGAAGATTGGCGCTCGCGGCTGCACCGCCTTCGCTATACGGAAACCGTCGATGGTGTGCACGTTGTTCGCACGTGGCTCTGGCCGCTGCCCAACCGAAAGGCGCACGAGAGGATCCGAAACTACGCGTCGTTCTGTGTCTCGGCGGCGGTCAGTGGATTGGCTCTGCGTAAGCCGGACGTGCTCATTGCCACGTCTCCGCAATTGCTGTGCGCGCTTTCCGGATGGTGGCTGGCGTTCTGGAAGCGCGTCCCATTCATTTTCGAAGTGCGTGATCTGTGGCCGGAATCGCTAGCCGCAGTCGGCGCCGGCAGCGAGGGAACTCTGCTCCATCGCACGCTGGGCGCAATCGCTGGATTTCTTTATCGTCGCGCTGACCGGATCGTAGTCGTGAGCCCAGCCTTCAAGGAACACCTGATCCGGCACTGGAACGTCCCCGCCGCCAGGATTTCCATTGTCGAGAATGGAGTGGAGACCGAGCTTTTTCGCCCCGATCCGGCGGCGCTGGAGGTGCGAAAGCAACTGAGGCTCGAAGATCATTTTCTGATCTGCTACATCGGCACGATGGGCAACGCGCATGGACTGGAGACGCTAGTTGCCGCCGCCGAGGAACTACAGACTGCGTTGCCGAAGGCTATGTTTTTGCTGATTGGGGAAGGGGCGGAAAAGGAACGGATCGTGGAACTGGCCGCTGCTCGCGGGCTCACCAACATTCAGTTCCTCGGGCAGCAGCCACGCGAACGGATTCCCGCCTACGTTTCCTCTGCCGATCTCTGCCTGGTCATGCTGAAGAAGACGGAACTGTTCAAGACGGTGATTCCCACCAAGCTCCTCGAATACATGGCGTGCGAGCGGCCGGTCATCGTTGCTGTCGACGGGCAGGCTCGGCAGATTGTCGAGGAAGCTGGTGCGGGCGTTTTTGTGGAACCCGAGAATAGTAAACTCCTGGTGAAGGCGATTCTCGACTTGGTGGAGGACCCCGAGCGCAGACGGCAAATGGGGACCAGCGGGCGGCAATCCATCGTCAACAAATTTTCGCGCGAGAAGACAGCGCAGGATTATATCGCTGTGCTCGCCTTGCACGGGCGAGGCCGCCCGTCTCCACACGAGCACTAAGGATGAACTGCAACCACTGCCAGGGCGGTGGATATCGACATGGCTGCATCCGCGGTGCGATATGCCGCAGCCTTCGCCCCACTTCCGGGGATGAACAATATGTCGCCTTTCACGAGAGGCAAATCCGGCGCCTTGGCATAAAGCACCTTCTTGAGGTTAATGGGGATTTCCTGAACCCCATTCGGAGTCTGCCGCAGGATCCTGGTCTTGCCCAAGGCAGAGGTGCGGGTGCTGCCGCCGGCCAACGCCAGGGCTTTGAGAACACTGAGGGAAGCGTCTTCGATCAGAAACCCGCTCGGATGGTTCACATCGCCCACGACGTAAATGATTCCGGCGCGCGACACAATAATCGTGTCTCCCGGGTAAACATCCACGTTGTTCTGAGTATCTTCCGCCAGGTTCTGCGATAGCTGCAACTCAACCTTCTGACTGGGATCTCCGCGATGTTCGATGGTCACGAGTCGGCCCGCCCTGTTGGTCAATCCTCCCGCCGCCGAGATCAAGTCGAAAAGGCGGCGCTCGCCGATCGCAGGGTAGGGCCCGGGGCGACCGACCTCTCCCACCATCATGATGGCTTGCGAGGCGGATTCATTCACGAAAATGGAGACGTGGGGGCCGCGGACAAAACCTCCATCCTCAAGTCGCTTTTGAATCAACTCCTGTGCTTCATCGGTAGTCAGGTCAGCAATGTGAACATAGTCAATCAGAGGGAAGTAAACTTCTCCCGAACCACTGATGCGGGTCTTGGTCAAGAGATCCGGAACTCCGTACACGCTGATGTCAATCAGATCGCCGATGCCCAGTTTCACATTGGAATTGGCCAGGAGACGAGCCGATTGAGGCGAAGCCGTTTCGTTCGCAGGTGCAGGCTGCGGCGCCTGCTCCGTGGCCGGTGTCTGGGCCAGAAGGTGGAGGCTGCATGAAGCAACCAGAAATACGTGAAAGCTTCGCAAAAGGAAGCGGCGATTCCGCCCTGACATACCGAGACTCCTGGAGAGATGTGTGCGTCGAGTTTAACACACGTAACCCGGCAAAATAGGCGCATAGCGCATGTTTCACAGCCCTGAGGCCACCAACAGTTAATAAAGAAATCCGCCAGACCAGTTGCTCAGCGACTGCCACGAGTTGTATAGTTCCAACAAATAAAAAGTTCATCACACTGGACACCTCAGGGAAACTCCGTCTAGAAGAATTAACTGAAACTTCCGCGCAGCAGGTGCGGTGTGATGTGCCGGGCGTTTCAGCCGGAAGGGAATTCTGATTTGACGCTCCTGTTCTTTGGCTTATTTGCATTCTCGCTGGCTTTGTCGTTTGTGGCTACGCGTGAAGTGCGAGACTTGGCAGCTCGTAGAGGCTGGGTTTTCGTGTCGCGAGCCGGACGGCATATCCACCAATCCCCGCTTCCCCGGTTGGGGGGCGTGGCGATCTTCCTGGCGTTCTCAGTTAGCATGAGCGTGTGGCTGGGGCTCTCTCTCATATTTCCCCGCCTGCTTGGTGGGTTTGCACCCAGCATGCTTGTCCGCATCTATGTTCCGGCCTGCCTGATCTTCTGCCTGGGAATCTACGATGATCTCAAAGGCGTGGGTCCGTATGTGAAGTTTGCTGTGCAGGCGATCGCCGCTGCCATGCTCTTTGCCGGCGGAATGCGCGTGCTCGATCTGCCGCTGATCTTCGGTTCCCACTCGCTGCCCTGGTTTGTCGGATTGCCCCTCACCGTGTTGTGGGTGGTCGCGGTTACCAATGCCTTCAATCTCATCGATGGCCTGGATGGTTTGGCCGCCGGATCGGCCTTGTTTTCGACGATGGTGGTTTTTGTCGTCTCCCTGGTCGATCACTCATGGCTGGGCTCCCTGATGAGCGTGACCCTCGCCGGCGCCATCCTGGGATTCCTGCGCTTCAACTTCAATCCGGCCACGATTTTTCTGGGTGACTCGGGTAGCCTGTTCATCGGATTCATGCTCAGCGCGCTGGCGTTGGCAGGAGCGCAGAAAGCTCCTACGTTCGTGGCCGTGGCCATCCCGGTGGTCTCGTTCGGATTGCCGATTCTGGAAACCTTGCTCTCCGTCATACGACGGCTGATTAGCGGGCGCCCGATTTTTACTGCTGATCGCGAACACATCCACCACAAGTTGCTGCAGATGGGTTTTACCCATCGCCAGGTGGTGATCGTTCTCTATGCCGTCTCCGCGATATTTGCCATGCTCAGCTTGTTCCTGCTCTGGCCAACGGGCAGCACCCTGGGGTTGGTGCTGGCGGTCGTGGGGACCGGCATCTGGCTGGGGGTTCAGCATCTGAACTACCTGGAGTTTGGCGAACTCCGGCGAGTGGCGCAGCGCACCATTGACCAGCGGCACATCGTGATCAACAATCTTTCCGTGCGCCGCGCGGTCGAGGAACTCAAAGTGGCCGGTGATTTCGCTCAGGTGCGCAGCATTCTGGTCGCCGCCTTTGATAGCAACGATTTCGATGCCTTTGAATTGCACCTCAAGTCGCTTCCCGGTGATCACGCTGCGCCCAGCGAAAGCAATCGCCACTTTCACTGGAGCAAGGTTCCGCACATGATGACAATTTCCAGCCAGCCTTCGTGGAAGCTGACGCTGGATCTGGTGACAAATTCGAACCGGCAACGCGGCGCACTGATCGTCTACCGCATCTACAGCCGCCGCGATCTTCAATTGGACGTCAACCTCCTGACTTCCGAATTTCCAGCCACCCTCGCGGACGCGCTCGAGCGAGTGCTGACCAGGCCCGAGGTTCTGGTGCCGGTTGCCCAAGGCGACACCTCGTCTCTGGCCGCGAACCTGTAACGGCCTTCGCAGACGGCCCGAAGAGAACGTAGGAGAAAAGAACGTAGGGACAGCCGTCCTCGGCTGTCCAGCAGGGCGAAGCCCCCGGAAGCCGTCCAGAGCAGGGCGGCAAAACGTAAAACCAAGGCGAGCCTCGTTCGCCGGGACAGCCTGGGGCGGCTGTCCCTACGCAGGATCTTGCTCCATTCCTATTGATTCCTGAGTTAATATGTATGTGACTTCCATGGGGCAGAGCATGCTCGGATGGCCGAATCCAAGTGCAGGGGCTCCCAACGGAGATCGCCGCCGTTCGGTTCGTCAAAAGCTCCACACTCCGGTTTACGCCACCTTCAATGGCCCCGAGACCGGCATGGTTGTCGACCTGAGCGAATTGCTCGATCTGCACGAAGACGGCTTCGCCGTCCAAACCAGTGAACGCCTCGAAACCAACCGGGCCGTAACCCTGTGCCTCGATCTGCCGGAAACTAAGAGTTACATTCATAGCAGTGGCCAGGTGATGTGGAGCGATGACGCTGGCCGCGGAGGTATCCGATTTTCCGGACTCTCCCAGAGTTCCCGGCAAATACTGAAAGAATGGCTTTTTGCGAACCTGCTGATTGCCTGCTCCAACCACGCCGCCCGAACCGAGCAACTCGCGCAGCGCGCGGAAGAGAAATCGCCCGAGTCGTTGCCGGTCCAGCAATCGAGTACTGTCGTCCCCATCTCCGATCGAAGAGAAATGTTTTCTTTGGTGGAAGCGGTTCGCGGCGAGGTCCGCGAGATGGGTGACGACGTGGATGCAGTGTTGCGAGTCATCACCGAGCGCGCCTTGAGTCTGACGGGAGCCGGTGGCGCGGCCCTGGCATTTCTCACAGACAATCAGATGATCTGCCGGGCGCGATCCGGCGAGCCGGCTCCGCCACTGGGAACTCCCGTGGACGTGCAACGAGGGCTGTCTGGAGAATGCGTCCGCAGTGGTCACCTCGTCTCCTGCGAGGATACGGAAAACGATCCGCGGATTGATCCCGAAGTCGGTCGCACGTTGGGCATCGGCTCGCTGATGGCCGCTCCCATCCTGTCCAATTTCCAGGTGGTTGGCCTGCTGGAGGTTTTCTCTCCGCAGCGGCGCGGCTTTACGAATGCCCACGGGACGGTCTTGCACCGGCTCGTGGAAATGATTCCCAAAACCCAGCCTGAAAAGGAGCTGCCTAAAGAGACGCAACCCGAAGCAACTCAACCGGAACCGCCGATCAAGCCAGACGCCGCGCTAGGCGCAGCGCCGCCCCGCGCTTCGGAGGCTGATTCGGTGGCATTGGATTCGCCCGAGTTCGAGTCGATACACGCGCTTCGCGAAGCCTTGTGGGAGCGGGAACCTGAACTTCTAGAGCAACTCCCGCAGCAGGCGTCTGCAGAAATCATCTCGGAGCAAGTTCGAGAGAAAGTTCGAGAGAAAGATCGAGAGAAGCTTCCAGAGCAGGTTCTCGCGCCTGTGCCCGCAGTTTCATCTCGCTTGCCTGATCTCTTACTGTTCGGCGCGGTGGTTGCAGTAGTGGCGATGGCCGCCGGCTATTTAAGTGCTCCCATAATCGAGAAGCGTTGGCCCGACTCGACGCAAGCGTCGCAGCGGTCTTTGCAAACTCAACCCCAACGCCCGCAGCCGCGGTCCCTGGCCGACTTGCAAAAGCTCGCAGATCAGGGAGACCCGGAAGCGCAATATCAAATGGGCGTGCGCTTCCATAACGGAGAGGATTTTCCGCAGGATGACGCACAAGCCATGCAATGGTTCCTGCGCGCCGCCGAACAGGGGCATCCTACCGCGCAGTCTGCACTCGGCGCCTACTATTGGGCGGGGCGCGGAGTTCCTGAAGATTTGACCAAAGCCTACTTCTGGTCCGAGATCGCGCTCGCCGAAGGTGACGAGAACAGCAAGTCTCGACTCGAAGGGCTAGCCTCCCAAATGACCCGGGCGCAAGTTTCCGCCGCGCGCCAGCAGGCCGAGGTGTGGCTCCGTTCCCATAACCAACGCGCAAAATCCGAAGCGAACTGAGCGGTCTTTAGTCCTATTCTGTCTCCCTCTGTGTCCTCTGTGCTCCCTGTGGTAAAGAACTCGCCCTCCATAGCCCAAGAACAGCCGTAGAATAGACGTGTGGCCACGCTCCAAGACATCCTGACGGCCGACGACCGAGTGCAAGAAGGCGACCCTGCCCTCTGGGAAAAGCTGGATCGCAATCGAGTGCGCTGCTACGCTTGCGGCCACTGCTGCCCCATTCCCGAGGGACAACCCGGAGTCTGCAAGGTTCGCTTCAACCTCGGAGGCACGCTCTACGTCCCCTATGGCTATGTCGCCGGAGTCCAGTGTGATCCCATCGAGAAGAAGCCATTCTTCCATGCCCACCCCGGAGCCCTCGCCTACAGTTTCGGAATGCTGGGCTGCGATCTGCACTGCGCTTACTGCCAGAACTGGGTCACTTCGCAGGCGCTGCGCGACCCGAACGCGGTTTCACCGCCGCTCGAGGCCGATCCGGAATTGCTGGTGAAAGACGCGCTTGCCCAAGGCGCAAAAGTTGTGGTCAGCACCTATAACGAGCCGCTGATCACCAGCGAGTGGGCGGTTGCGGTTTTCCGCCAGGCTCGTCAGGCGGGCTTGCTCACCGCGTTTGTTTCGAATGGCAACGGAACGCCGCAGGTGCTCGAGTATCTCCATCCCTGGATCGATCTCTACAAGGTGGACCTCAAGAGCTTCGACGACCGCCACTATCGCGAGCTTGGCGGACGCCTGCAACCGATTCTCGACACCATCCGTAGTTTGCATCGCATGGGCGTCTGGCTGGAGATCGTCACCCTGCTCATTCCCGGCTTCAACGACAGCGACGGCGAGCTGCGCAACCTCACCACGTTTCTGGCCGGCGTCTCGCCCGACGTCCCCTGGCACGTCACCGCCTTTCACCAGGACTACAAAATGACATCGCCCGCCGACACGCGTCCCGGGGATCTGCTGCGCGCCGCCGCCATCGGGCGTGACGCTGGGTTGCGCTACATATACGCCGGCAACCTTCCCGGTCGAGTGGAGGGCCTCGAAGATACTCATTGCCATCGCTGTGGTGAAATGCTGATCCAGCGCCATGGATATTCGATCGAAGAATATAAGTTGACTGCACAAGGCGATTGCCCCGCCTGCCACACGCCGGTCCCGGGGCGCTGGTCGAAGAAATTTGACGGTCAAATTGCGGCCGCGCCTTTTCTGCCCCGCAGGCAGGCGCAATTGGTTAGAATTCTCTCGCGACCATAATCACATTCATGCGCAAGACAAACTGGCTGCGAGGACAGTCCGGCTTCGTATCAGGGTATCGCTTTAGCGATACCGTAAGTTTTTCGAAATCGGGCGCCCCTTTAGGGGCTGGGCAGCGAAGATACACTTTCTCCGCTGTCTCAAGAGCGCTGCTTCTGGCGGCCTTATTGTGTTCGTGCCTGGACTGTTCTCCGCGCGATTTCCTGACGCGCCGGCTCGCCGCCGATTTGATCTCGGCCACCGACACATTCAAAGCACCGCAATTGTTCTGGCTCCGGACTGGCATCGTTTCCAACAAGGATTTCAGTTCTCCCGACTTCATGGTCTTACAGCGCCGCGGATGGGTTATCGGCACCGAGCAGAAGTGTCCCGCCGGAGTCGAGCCTCCCCCCTGCTGGGATGTGCTGCTCACGCCGCTCGGAGTAGAGACGATACGGCCCCTGATTTCGAATGCTCTTCCCGACAATGGCCGCGACAACGGCCCCATGGCGATCCAGGTCGCGCACCGGGAACTGCTGAGCATTTCCGGGATCAGCAAGGCGGGCAATTTCGCGGACGTCGAGTTCACCTGGCGTTGGGTATCGATCAATCAGGTGGGCGCCGCGCTTTACGACAGCGGAGTGCACTACCGGTCGACCGTCGGATTCCGTGGCTATGACGACGGCTGGCGGGTTGTGGATCAAGCTGTACCCAGCAATCAGAGACTGGACGATGCGCTGCGCAACGCTCAGCCGACGTCGCAGTAACATGGACAAAATCTTAAGAACACTAGGGACGAACCTCGGGGCAACAAAATTCTATGCGACGATCCATCGTGATAGTTTCGCTGGTTTCCGTAATGGCAGCTTCCATTCTTACCCAGGCGCAAACCATAAAACCCAAGCTCACAATAGACGAGTTTTTCAACTCGGTCAGCTTCGCCGCGGTGAAGATTTCTCCGGATGGTAGCTCCGTTGTCATCGAAATAGAAAAAGCCGACTGGGATCAGCAGATCAACCGCGAGGAACTCTGGCTCTACCGGATCGCGGCCAATGGCGGGAGTCTGGTGCAGTTGACGCAATCCGGACATGACAGTTCGCCGCAATGGTCGCCGGACGGCCAGTGGATTGCGTTCCTCTCGGAACGCAAAGTCGCCGCAGCAAAAAACACCAACGAAGACGCAGACGACGGCCAAGAAACAAACGGCGATGACAGAGATAAGGACAAGGACAAGGAAAAAGACAAAGACGTCGCCCAGTTGTTTCTGATTTCGCCCGGCGGCGGCGAGGCCTTTGCCATCACCTCGAGCGACGAAGAAGTCCACGCCTTCGCCTGGTCCAGCGACTCAAAGGCAATTCTCTTTGCCACCCGCGAACCCTGGACCAAGCAGCAGAACGACAATCACAAAAAAGATTGGAAGGACGTAATCCGTTACCGCGGCGATGAGCGTGGTGACGTGATCTTCCGCCTCAATCTCGAGGAAGCCCTGGCGCGCCACGCCGCACTCGGCTCCAATTCCAAAGAAATCCCCGGCGCGGAGAAAGATTCCCACGCCACACCCGGAGCAGTCCCGATTGCGCGCACGCCGCTGCGGATAAGTCAAATCAGCATTTCGCACGACGGCCATCGCCTGGCGTTCCTGACCTACCCAGTGTCCGAGCGTGAGGAGAAAGTTGAAGACGTCGATCTGTACCTCGTCAACCTGACGAGCAATAGCTTGCCGACCAACGCGCCGGAGGTCGCACCCATCCGCCTGACCCATAACGAAGCCGAGGAACTGAATCTGGCGTGGGCTCCCGACAATCGCCATTTGTTCTTTCAGGTCGACCTGGGATCGCTGGAAAGAAAGTATGAAGATCCGCAGCCGCGCCTCTACTGGATCGACGCCGGCGACGTACCTGATAAGACGCCCGAAAAAAGGGAAGTTCAGCGCTGGTTCGCCGACTACCCCGGCGAAGTCGTCCATTACGCGCCGCTGCCCGACGGTTCGGTGCTGTGCGCTTGCCGCCTCGGAACCGAGGTGCAGTTCGTATCGCAGGCGAATCCGAAAGCCGCCATCGTGAAGCGCGAGGGATGGGCGGGAAGGTATGAAAGCCCCGCTGCCGCGTCGCAATCGCAAAGCACACGCATAGCGTTCGTCTACTCGGCAATCGTGCGTCCCACGGAGGTTTACATCGCCGACGGTCCCGACAAACTGGCGCAGGCGCGGCCCATCACTTCTTTTAACAAGCTGTTCACCGAGCGGGAACTGCCCCTGGCCAAGCCTTATCGCTGGACCTCCGACGACGGCACGCCGGTGGAAGGCATGCTGATGTACCCTCCCGGAAAGTTCGAGGCGAAGAACCTGCCGATGTTTGTCTACATCCACGGCGGGCCACAGGATGCCGATGGCAACCACTTCCAGGCGGATTGGTATCAGTGGGATCGCCTCGCCGCCACCGCGGGCTGGCTGGTGTTCGAGCCAAATTATCGTGGATCGACCGGCTACGGAGACAAGTTCGCGCTGCAGATCATTCCTGAAATGGATTCCGCTCCCGGCAAGGATGTATTGACTGGCGTCGATGCGCTGGTGAAAGACGGGATTGCGAATCCGAACCAATTGACCGTTGGCGGCTACAGCTTCGGCGGGTACCTGACCAACTGGCTGATCACGCAGACCACGCGTTTTAGGGCCGCCGTCACCGGGGCGGGCGCGGTGGAGAATGTCGCCAACTGGGGCAACGATGACGACGCATTCGACGACGCCTATTTTCTTGGCGGGTTGCCCTGGGAAAAGCCCGATCGTTATCGCAGCGAAGCCCCGATTTTCCAGATCAATAAAGTCCGCACGCCAACCCTGGTGGTCGCTGGGGCGGACGACATTCGAGTTGCGCCGCTCGAGGCGTATCTGCTCGATCGCGCTCTGCACCAGTTGAATGTACCGAGCGAACTGCTGATTTTTCCCGGCGAGGGACACGACCTCGACAAGAATCCCTGGCACGGAAAGATCATGGTGCGCGAAGAGTTGAAATGGCTCTCGAAGTATGGCGGCGTGACCGGTACGAACTAAAGACAGGTTGGGGAAGGGCACGGCTTCACAGCTTGCGGAACAATGCCGTGTAGAGAAGGGGCTTGCCCCGTCTTGGGTCACTTCGGAACGATGTTCGACCACGAACGGGAAGGGCACGGCTTCAGCCGTGCCGTCCAGAGCCGGAAAAATGCGGGCTTTAGCCCCTGATGGCCTCGGTTCAGCGCCTTACCGGTGCGCGGCGTCGGTTTGCAGTTGGGCAACTTTCGTGCGTGGAGAAGATTGCTGGTAGCGGGCGACGCCCTGATAGAGCGCTTCCGCAATTTTCTGGCGGTAAGCCGCGCTCTGCAGGTTGCGCTCGTCCGCCGGACTGCTCACAAAAGAGATCTCGGTAAGAATGGCGGGCATGGTCGTGCCCGTCAGCACGGCAAATGCTGAGTCCTTGATGCCCCGGTTGCGAATGTCGGGGCTGCTCGCGGCCAGCGTCGCGTAGAGAGAACGCTGCACGCTTGCTGCGAGACGCTGCGACTCCTCGATCTTGTCGTGTAACGCTCCGGCCGACAGCGTTACCGGTGTCAACTTGGGGAGTGTTCCATCGTCAGGCTTTTCCACTTCCCGCGATCCCGGGGCCGAAAACAGATTCGTATAGTAAGTCTCGACCCCCCGCGCCGCCGCCGAACTGCTGTAGTTGGCGTGAACGGACACAAACAGATCGGCCTGCGCCTGGTTGGCGAAATCAGCACGCTGATCAAGTGGCAAATAAGTGTCGCCCGTTCGCGTGAACATTACTTCCGACCCCAATCGCGCTTGCAGCAATTTGCCCAGACGCTGGGTCACGTCGAGCACCAGATCTTTTTCCAGCAATCCCTGGCGTCCGACCGTTCCCAAGTCCCAGCCGCCGTGTCCGGCGTCGAGCACAATGCGCATTTTCCCGGTTCTAGCCGGTAAGCGTTGATCGGATGCCGTCGCCAATGCCGCCACCGGAGCCGCTTTCACCGGGGCCGGAGCCGGATGGTATTGGTTCGCAGCCAAAGTTTCCTCGCTGCCCCGCAGCTCGACCACCAGGCGATAGGGGCTCGACTCCATGCTGACGGAGAAGTTCGAGCCATCCTTGGTGTCGAGCACGACGCGCGTTACGCCGGCGACGGGCTGAGCGACCCGCACACGCGTCAGCGAAGCATCGCCGATATCCATCGTCTTTCCATCCAATCCGGGCGACAGAACCGTATCGTGCAAGTCGAAGTAAATCCGCTCCGGCGACATCAAACGATGCACTTCGTAGGGAACATGGTCCTGCATGTCGATGACCACCGTGCTTCCTATCGACGAAGACCAGTGACGCACTCCGGTGATTTTCGGCAACGCCGCCAACTTATCTTCCGCCACGGCGGTGAGTGGCGCCGCATCGGAAGCAGCCTTCGAAGGATCCATCAGATTGTCGGTGGCTACCGGAGACAGAACATCCGCCGAGGGCGCTGGCGGCGCGGTCACCGACTGCGGCGAGGTTGCAGTCGTAACCGCCGTCTTCCCATGGAACTGCATGCCCCACCACGCTCCGGCTGAAAATAACGCAGCCACCGCCACCAAACCCATCACCACCCGCAATCCGGGATGCCATCCGCCCGGAACAAAATGGCGTTGCAAGAATGCTAAGAAGCGAAGTGGTTCGCTGGAAGTTGCCGGCTCGTCGATCTCAACTGTGTCGTCCGCGAATGACTCGTCGGTGACGCTGCGCTCATACAGATCGGCGAAGGTCGCTGGGTTGAAAACGTGCTGCTCCTCCGCTGCCACTTCCGGAACCAGTTCTGCAATCGGAGACGCCGCTTCTGGAACTTGCTGCGTCGCGGGAATGGTTTCGGGAATGGTAGACGAAGCAAGCTCGGCCTCAGCGCTGATGATGCTGGGCTCGACTTCAGCAATTTCGATCGCCGCCGTCTCAGCGACAACCGCCGCCGCAGGCGGCTTCGCCTGTAGGACTTCGTTCGCCACATCCGACAGCCAGTGGATGCGCCGGTCTTGATCTTCGGGCTTAAGCGCGGAAAGTACCAGCTCCGAGAACAGATCGAAACAGCGAATGTCGTGATCCGTGAAAGCCCAGGCAGTGTTTGAAAATGCCTGCAGCACGCCCAGTTGCTCGCTCCTGCCACGCAAGGGAATCAGTACGGTAGAACGAGCGCCCAGCGCGCGCGAGAAATCCAGTTCGACGCGAGCATCGATTTCACAATCATCGCAACGTAGAATGCGTCCCGATTCCAGGCAGTCCCGTAAAAATTCGGAATCGCCGATCAGGTGAGTACCACGTTCGACAGCAAGCGGTCCGGAGGCGGCGCGACACACCATCTCCGGCCACTCCTCCGCAGATCCATTCGCCAGCGCGATCACAATGCCGTCGGCCTGGGTAACGGCCTGAGCGCGGTCCGAGATCAATTGCAGCACTTCGTCCAGGATAAAACGTTCCGTCTCAAACAGGTCGCCATCGGAGGCGCGTCCGGTGGCTGTGCGCCGGTTTCGTATCTGCTCGTGGAGGTCCGAGAAGGCACGCAGGGCGCGCAGAGCTTCCTGGCGGGCAATCGATTCGAGGACGCGATTGCCTTCCTGCAATGGAAAACTGGGGTCGGCCGTGGTCGGCGCTTCCCAGTCAACTCGGGTTGGATTGGCACTCATGATCGCGCGGTCAGAACGGCAAACAACCTGTGCTCATCGTATCTTAGCTTACCCCAGGGACCATTTCTGGCTTTGGTTCC
>DATFZT010000043.1:0-4723 GCA_035314185.1 Terriglobales bacterium | reverse complement strand
GTCCTCCAGGTCAACAAACAATTTGCCCAGATGTGGAACCTTCCGGAAGACCTCGTCAACACCCATGACGACAAGAAATTCCTTGAGTATGTCTTAGATCGATTTCAGGACCCAGGCGCCTTTCTGGAACGTGTGAATTATCTCTACGCCCACGGATCGGAGAGGACGCAGGAAGAAGTTGAGCTCAAGGATGGAAGACTCTTCGACCGGTACTCTTCACCTCTCCAGGATGCCAAAGGGAAGTACTACGGGAGGATCTGGTACTTTCGCGACATCACGGAGCGCAAGCGGGCGGAAAAAGCCCTGGAAGAGCGCACCGTCTACCTTAACCCGACTTTACCAACTGGGGGGGAAATCGTTTGTAAGTGATTCATTCTTGGTTCGAGGGAAGCAAAGGTCTTCACTACACGGAGGCACCTCCGGGGGCGAGATTCGGATCGATTTGCGAGATTCTGGGCAGGGGCTGCGGAGGCAGGATCAAGCGGAGTCGCTGAAGCAGCAGTTGCTGATCCTCCTCCGGTTGGGTATAGCGGGGCAGAATCAAGAGCCGGCCGTCGGTGGTCGGCAAGCAGACATCGACCATCTGAATGGCCGACACCTTTTCGATGACCGCTCGACTGGTCAACCCCGGGGCCAAGGCGCGTACCCGCTGTTGCAAAGTGACGTAGAGGCCGTAGGCCAGAAAGGCCACGAAGATGTGGGCCTCGATGCGGGCATCGGTCTGATGAAAGATGGGGCGCAGAGCCAGATCACTTTTGAGGTTGCGAAACACCGCTTCGATTTCCGTCAACTGAATGTAATTTTCCCAGAGTACGGTGGGGTCTTCCGCCGAGAGATTGGAACGTAGCAAGTAATGTCCCTCGTGACGGCGGGCCGCCCGAAGTTTGTCTTTGCGCAGAGCGAACGTAAAGGAACACGTTTCCGCCGGGTGGGCTTCTGGGGCCGTGGGGACTCGAATTTCTACTAAGCGATAGGCGTTACCCGCCGCGGCTTTGGCCGCTCCCAGTTTCAGCAGCAGTTCATCGCGCATCAGCTTCTGCCGCTGTAAATCGTGCAGCCGTTCCCACAGCCGCTTGAGCCGCCGTCGGCGCATGGCCCGCTCTTTTTGTTGCCGGCCTTGGCTCCGCGCCAGAATGTACAGCTCACCTTCTCGCGGCAGCAGTTTCACCTCCACGGATTCTTTCACTTGCTGCCAGGGCCGTTGCAGAAACTCCTTCTCCAACTTGGTCAGCCGCCCTCGCGGCGTTCCGACCAAGTACCCTATCGGCACCTCCGCCGTGCGCATCTCGCGCAGGGTTTCTTCGCTGGGAATGCCCCGGTCCATCACCCAGGTGCGATTCATCTTTCCGTATTGTTTCTCGATCTTCTCCAAGAAACTCTTCAGGGTTGTCTTCTCGCTGGTATTCCCCGCCATGACCTCGTAGGCGATCGGGAAGCCCTGCGGCGTGATCACCAACGCGATGACCACCTGCACACAATCGGGCCGCTTGTCCCGGCTGTACCCGTGGCGCCGTTTCCCTCCGCCGGGAGGAACCCCTTCGAAATACGTGCTGGTCAGATCGTAGAGGAGCAGGTCGTAACCGGCCTGAAACAGATCCCGCCAGCGCTCCGTCAAGAAACCGAACAAGGCCTGCTTATGGGCCAGCAGTTTGTCCAAGCAGCGATACAGAGACGGCAACGCCGGCCCTTCCCCAGCCTGCCCCAGCAACTCGCCCATCGCGCTGTGGCCATACCACTCCCGATGCAGCCGCCATTCACTTCCAGGATCCAGCAACCGATAGCTCACCAGAGTTTTCAGAATCGACAGCCAATCGGTGCCTTCTCGACTCGGGCCCAGTCGACCTTGCCAAAATTGATCCAACTGCAACTGCTTCCACAACTCGCAGGCCAACCAGCAGCCACCCCACTGCCGCGCATGTTGAATGCGTATTTGGCCTAAGCGGACATGCACCACCTCTTGCGCCAACTCCGGAGCTTCGCGATCCTCCGGAAATAAAGCCACCTGGTGCCCTGGGTCACGGCCGCTTTCCAAGACCTCGATGCTCCGCACCCAAGCAGCCTTTTGGCTGTCGTTGATTTCCCCAAGATACAGAACCTGCCGTTGCACCACTTTCCGGTTAGCGCTCCGACGATTCTCCACGATGCTCCAGTAACGATGGAGCTTCCCATCCTTGTTTCTCTGGGTGCAGCGCAAGAACATGCCGCCATTTTGCATATCCCCGGCGGCAGATCAAGGGGGTAGGTCTTCACTACAGCCACTTTTGCCCTTGTCCGCGCTGACAAAGAAGAGCTTAGGAACGAAGAAACCCGAAAGATCGCACGAGCGCAACCCGAGTTGGCAAAGTCGGGTTAGCCCAACTTCCACACCTTTTTGGCGAAAAGCTGGGGTTGGCTTGCGCAAGTGCTCTGTTTCCAGAGTGGGGTCCCCGAAACAGGCAAAATAGTGACTAATTATTTTCGGTTGCCTCTTGACATATTGGGATTGCGGCCGTATATGTAGTGGCCAATGTATATCCGCAAGACAAAGCGCCAATTCAAGGGCAAGACTTACATCAATCACCTCCTGGTCGAGTCCGTTCAGACTCCCCAGGGCCCACGCCAGCGCACCATCTGTTCGCTGGGGAGCTTGGAGCCGGCGCCGGCCGAAGACTGGCGGGGACTGGCGCACAAGCTCCAGTCGGCGCTGGAAGGGCAAGCCTCGTTGAGTGCGGTGCCGGTCGAGGTCGAGCGTTGGAGTCGGCGTGCGCGTCGAGGGGCGAAGCCGATCGGGTCGTCGCAGGCGACGATCGCCATCGAAGTGGATCAGGTGGAGATGGAGGAAGCGCGCGAGGCCGGCCCGGTGCACGTCGGGCATCAGGTGTGGCGACAACTCGGCCTGGACACCCTTCTGGGTCGCGCCGGACTTTCCCCTCGCGCCTGCACGTTGACGGAAGTGATGACCTTGAACCGTTTGATTTGCCCTCGCTCCGAACACGCCATGCCGGACTGGATTCGGAGCACGGCGCTGGGCGATATCCTGGGAGAAGATTTTTCCACCCTGGTCGATGAGACGTTGTATCGGAATCTGGACCGCCTGCATCCTCAGCGCGAAACGATTGAGCGCGAGCTGGCCGAGCGCGAGAAGGCACTGTTCTCGCTCGATGATTCCATCTTTCTGTATGACCTGACTTCGACGTACTTCGAGGGCGAGGCGGCGAGCAACCCCCAGGCGAAGCGGGGCTATTCGCGCGATAAGCGTCCCGATTGCAAGCAAGTAGTGGTGGGCCTGGTGCTGGACCGCGACGGTTTTCCCAAGGCGCACGAGGTCTTCGACGGCAACACGCAAGATCGAGCGAGCCTCGACCCGATGCTCGACGCCCTGGAGAAGCGGACGGGGAAGCGGCCGGGCACGACGGTGATTGTGGACCGGGGCATGGCTTACGACGAGAACCTGGAGCAAATCCGTAAGCGCGGGCAGCACTACCTGGTGGCGGGACTTCAAGGGGAGCGGAACCCGTGGCTGGCAGAGCTCGAGAGCGAAGAGGGTTGGGAAGAGATCGTGCGCACGTCCTCGCCGCGGAATCCCTTTCAGAAAAAGACCCGTGTCCAGATCAAGCGGCAGCAGAAAGGCGACGTGGTTTACATTCTCTGCCGCAGCGCAGGGCGGGAAGAAAAGGATCGGGCGATTCGAGGAAAGCAGGAAGCGAAGTTGCTCGCCGATCTGGCCAAGCTTCAGCAGCGCATCAGTAAAGAGCACTTGAAGGAGGAAAAGAAGATTCAGCAAGCCATCGGGCGACTGCGCGAGCGCTACCCGCGCGTGGCCCGCTACTATGCCATCGAGTATGACGCGGCGGAGAAGAAGCTGACCTGGCAAGAGCTGGCGGAGAAGAAGGCCCGGGCCCGGAAGCTGGATGGCAGCTACGTGCTCAAGACCGATCGCCAGGATCTGACGGCCGACGAAATCTGGCGCGCTTATATCCTGCTGACGCGGGTGGAAGATGCCTTCCGCAATATGAAAAGTCCACTGATGGAACGCCCGATTTTCCACCACCTGAAAAACCGGACGCAGACGCACATCTTTCTTTGTGTGCTGGCTTACCACCTGCTGGCCGCTATCGAGCACCGCTTCTTGCAGGCCGGAGTCCACACCTCCTGGTGGACCTTGCGCCAACACCTCCGCACCCATCAGGTGGTCACGGTGGTGCTGCACGCAGCCCAAAGCGACGGGGTGCTGAAAATCCGCAAGGCCACGACGCCTGAACCCACGCATCGTGAAATCTATGCCACGCTCCGCATCCCAACGGAGGTCATCAAGCCCAGCAAGACTTGGGGACGACACGCGGGTAGTGACGAAAAAAATCTTAAGTCATAGAAAATACGGAATCAGACTCCAAAAAGTGTGGAATTTGGGTTAGGCGGCGGTCCGAGCCGCGTGGTTTTTACGGCGGGGAACTTTAACCGTCTCGATCATGAAGCGCGGCAGCTTCAGGGCGGGAATCTCGAAGTGGTTCTCCAGCGCCACCCGGGCTGCTCCTAAGAGGCTTGCCTCGCTCCCCAGATTGCCAAATCGCACCGTGAATCCATTGGCCGAGTGGTTCAGTGCCTTACGTTGGATGACACGCTCGAGCTGACCCAGCAAGCCGGACCCGGCCAAGCTGAGCCGCTGATCGATTACGATTACGGCGGGGTTGAACAGGTTCACGAGATTGGCCAGCGCCACACCCAGATAATTGCCCGCCTGCTC
>DATFZT010000042.1:0-30204 GCA_035314185.1 Terriglobales bacterium | reverse complement strand
GGACATCCAAACCCAAAAATCGTAACTTCTCTATCATGACCGGTTCCCTCCGCTTGTGGCTCTGGACTAAAGTTCTTCAAACAAACTCAGCCTAACCCACGACCAGCGCATCGAGCCGGTCACACCATAATGACTAATCGGCGAATTTGAATCCTTTTCCGCCTCGTCCACGATCTAGCCGCGTCTTACTTCTAATTCTGCGGCGGTCCTGACCGCGGATTGATCCCCAAATGCTTCAGCTTCGATTGCAGCGTTGTCCGCTTCAATCCCAGACGCATGGCCGCGCCTCTGAGGCCGCCAATCTGTCCGTGGGTCTCCTTAAGAGCGCGCAGAATGTGCTCGCGTTCCGCCGCCTCCAGACTTTCGTCAATGTTCTTATCGTCAGTGGCAATCGGGTTCAGTTCGCTTAATGGTGCCTCCAGCTCCGAACCCTGTGTCAGAATCACCGACCGCTCGATCAAATTCTCCAGCTCCCGTATATTCCCCGGCCATTCCCACCCTAGCAGTGCATCCATGGTTGTCTCTCGAATGCTGGTGATGTCCTTGTTCATCCGCCGGGCGCACTTCTGCACAAAATGTTTCACCAGCAAGCGGATGTCCTCCCGCCGTTCCCGCAACGGGGGTATGCGGATCGGAAACACGTTCAGCCGGTAATACAAATCGCTCCGAAACTCGTTCTCCCGCACAAGATCAGCCAAATCGCGATTCGTCGCCGCAATCAAACGAAAGTCCACCTTCAACGTATGCGTTCCGCCCAGCCGTTCAAACTCCTGATCCTGCAAAACCCGGAGCAGCTTCGGTTGCAAGGCCAGTGAAATCTCGCCAATTTCGTCCAGAAAAAGCGTGCCCTTGTCCGCCAGGTCGAGTCGGCCAATTTTCTTGTTCACCGCTCCGGTGAACGCACCCTTCTCATTGCCGAACAACTCGCTCTCCAGCAGCCCCGACGGAATCGCCGCGCAATTCAATTTGATGAAGCTATTGTTGGCGCGCCGGCTCAACCGGTGGATGGCCCGCGCCACCAGTTCCTTCCCTGTTCCGGTTTCACCGAGCAGCAACACGGTTGCATCGCTGGACGCCACTCTCCGCACATTCTCCATGACAGCCTGCAACGCCTTGCTCTCCCCGATGATTTCCCCGAAGCCCAGTTCCGTATCGATTTCCTGCTCGAGATAAAGCTTTTCTTCCGTCAGCTTTTTCTGGGCTTCGCGCAGGGGTGTCACGTCCATGGCGGCCCCGGTGATCCCAGTCACCGCGCCGGTCGAGTCGAAGATCGGTTCGATGGTCGTGCTGAGGTGCTGCCTCTTTCCGTTGCATGTGACCTGTACTTCATGACGCTCTCCCACGCCGGTTTCCAGTACTCGCCGCCGGACCTCCATGATGCGCGCCGCCTCTTCCGGATCGAACAGATCGGCCGGGGTTTTGCCCAGCTTCTCGCCTCCCGAGAACGGAAGCTGCGAGTTGTACATCCAGGTGTAGCGCAAATCCCGATCCTGGCTGAACACAGCGATGGGGGAATTCTTGATTGCCACGCGGAACCGTTCCTCGCTTAACCGCAAGGCCTCCTCAGCGTGTTTGCGTTCGGTGATGTCCTCCACCAGCCCCATATGCCAGCGCTGCTGCTCTCCTTTGCTCCACATCGGCACCGCCAAACTCCTGACCCAACGTACCGATCCATCCGGGCGAAGGTACCTTTTTTCCAGTTCGTAATTGGCCAGTTTTTCCTCGGCCAGTTGCAGCAGGCGTTCGCGGGTTTGCCCAAGATCATCGGGGTGGGTAATGCTCGCCAGGTCGATCCGCAGCAGTTCGTCTTCCTTGCGCCCAGTGATTTCGCAGAACTTCGGATTGACTTGCAGGAAGCGCCCGGTGCGCGAATCGACCAGAGCAATGCCAATCGGAGACCGCTCGTACACTGCCCGGAATCGCAGTTCGCTTTCCCGTAACGCCTCCTCCGCCCGCTTGCGTTCGGTGATGTCGCGCGATATGGACACGCCATATTCCCGGTCCAGTCGCACCAGTCGCATATTCACTTCCACCGGAAACGTGGTTCCATCTTTCCGCCGGTGCACGGTTTCCATGATGGCGAATCCCGACTCCAGCAACTGCTGCCGCACCCGCGCCAGCACACTTTCATCGGCGTTCGGGTCGATGTCAAGAACCGTCATCGACAAAAGCTCTTCCCGGCTGTACCCCAGTTCCGCGTATGACCTCTCATTTACGTCGAGGAAACGCAGGGTCTCCGGATCGATGACCTTAATGGCATCGTTCGATTTATTCAGCAACATCCGGAACAGCGTCAGTTCCTGGAGTATCTCTTCCTGTTCGCGGGCCGTCTTCAGCAGCTTTTCGTTGCTGGCGCGCAGTGCTTTCTCCGCCCGCACCCGATCCGTGACGTCGTGCGCCATCCCGCGCACGATCGGCCGCGGCACTCCCTCGGTGCGCAACGTGTTGTGGTACTCCCAGATCCGCTGCTCTCCCGATCGCGTCAGCACCGCCAGCAGCCCGCGAGACTCGCCCGAGCGCCCGATCTCGCGCAGATAGGCATCGAACTGAGCGCGGAATTGGGGATCGACAAAATCCCGCATCGGTTTCCGCAGCATTTGTTCTACGGTGTATCCCAGCAGACGCGCGGGAACGGGATTGACCGACAGGAATCGGCCTTCCAGGTCGTGGACGCACAGCAGGTCCTGACTGTGCTCGACTAAATCGCGCGATACCAGTCTTCGTCTTGTTCCAGGGCCCGCCGGATCGGGTCCCACGCGACTGGCAATTCTTCCGGGAAGTGGCGCTTCCGTTCCCCAGGGTGCAATGCCATGGCTCACCCCGCAAACGAGCGCTGGAAGTCGTCCACTTATGATCGGCCAGATCCATCCCAGCGGCCGCTGCAATTCTTACTCCCAGAGGGAGTAACTCTATTAAAATGGCCCCATTGAAGTTGTCCAACTCAGGAAAACCTGCGCTTGGACTTTCGCGGAAAGTCTAACAGAATATCGTTTTTAGCAGTATCCACGCACCGACCGACCAGTCGGCCCCCAGCCGGTCCTGATCTTCCGTGATCTCGGAACCGCGCTCCTCAGTTGCTAAGCTTCGAATGGAGTTCCTTAGGAGGGCCCTTGCCCGCGACCGCTCACAAAACTTCCATCAAGATTCTCTATGGCGAGTCCGACGAACACACTCTTTCCGCCCAAGCCGCCGAAATGGCCAAGGCCGGACATCACGTCACCACCGCCCTCAACCGCCAAGGCGTTCAGGAAGCCCTGCACCGGGATGCCTTTGACCTGGTCATCCTCGGAGCCTCTTTGTCCAAGGACGATCGCCATCACCTCCCGTACATGGTGAAGAAGTCCCATGAAGCGACGAAGGTTTTGGTGATGCACGCCGGCTCCCACCATCACGCCGTGGACGGCGCCGTCGACTCCAACCTCAGCATGCACCTGGTCCTCGAGCGCATCGCCGCACTGCTTCAGCCCCAGGCCGTGCGCTAACCACAGAATTAGAGACAAGAAAGGGTCCGGAGGGGGTGGAGAGAGAGTCGCCCCCGCCGAACCCGCCAGACTCCAGGCTGACCACGATCATTCTCAACATAGCCAGCCGACGGGTTGTCACAGAGTTGTCAACTTGTCGTCACGTTTTTTGCCTGGAATGGATGGGGCGCACGCAAATTTAAAATGGGCCGCCAGCCAAGAAGCGGTGACGTTTCCTTGGCTATCGGCCCATTCGATCCGGACTGGGATCGGAGGTGATACCTACATCGTAAACCCTCTGCCTCGATTGTCAAGGATCAACTTCCATAAACTCCCACGAGCCCCCCTTTCCGGGAAAATACCCGGCCAAACGCCCTCCAATCGTTGCCGAACGACCTCCAGTCGTTGACATCCAATCATTGACACTTGCCTCGCTGCGGTGTTATTTTTATTGGTTTTAGAAGCGACTCTTCTTCCAGCAGGATCATCAGAGAACGATCATCAGAAAATGGAACAAACTCTCCGACAACTAGGCGAATTACTGCTCGGAGCCGTGCCCACTGTCATCCTTCTTGCGACCCTTTACATCCTCTACACCTTTATCGTCCATCGGCCGCTGACCGCCGTGCTGGCCGAGCGCCGCAGCCGTACCCAGGGAGCCATGGAAAAGGCGCGCGCCGACATCGCTTCCGCCGAAGCCCGCACCGCCGACTACGAGCAGCGCCTTCGCGAAGCCCGGCAGAAAGTCTTCAAGAATCAGGAAGCCCGCCGTCAGCAGGCCACTCAGTCGCGCACCCAGGCCGTCAATCAAGCCCGCACCCGAGCCCAGGAACAGGTCAAGCAGGCGCGCGCTGCTATGGAAAACGATAAGCAGCAAGCCATGTCGAAGCTGCAGTCGGACGCGGCCAGATTGGCGACCGATATCGTGCGTTCCGTGATGCGCCCCATGTCCTCGCCCGGCCAGGTCGGTGCCCAGTGAAAATGCGGCGGGAGCGGATGCAGACGATACCGGGAATTGTCCAGACGCTGCTGGCGTTCGTGCTCCTGGCATTTGTGTGGGCGCTTCCCGCACAAGCCGGTGCGCAGGAGCAATCCGCGCCGCCGTCCTCCCAACCAGAATCCACAGAACACAAGCAAGAGGCCGGCCAACCTGCTCACGAGCACAAGTCCATCGGCGGAGAACTCGCCCAGGAAACCCGCGAGGCCACCGGAGCGGACGAGGAAGAGAACGCGAATCTGAAGCACGCTGCCCCGGTGCAATGGCTGGCGCGTAAAACCGGTCTGAGCGTGCATCAGGCACATCTGCTGGCGCTCTTTCTGAATTTCGCGATCATTGTCGCGGTTGTCGTCTGGGCGGTGCGCAAGTTCGTGCCCGGTATGCTGCGCGACCGCGGCGCATCGATCCAGCGCGCTTTGGAAGAAGCGCGCGCCGCCAGCCAGGACGCGAATCGCCGCTTAGCCGACATCGAGAATCGTTTGCGCCAGTTAGATGTCGAAATCGGGCGGATGCAGGCCACCGCTGAAAAGGAGGCCGACGCCGAGGAAGGCCGCATTCAGACAGCCGCTGAAGAAGATATTCGTAAAGTGGTGCTGGCCGCCGAGCAGGAAATCGTCGCTGCCGCCAAGCAAGCCCGCCGCGAGTTGGCCACCCATACCGCCGATCTGGCCATCGCCCTGGCCCGCCAGCAGATTAACGTCGATTCCGCTGCCGACCAGGTGCTAGTCCGTACCTTCGCCTCGACGCTGGCGTCGCAAAATAGTAGTAGTAATAACGACGACGGCGGAAAGGACAGCCGTTAGCCATGGCCTCCGTCGTCGGCACCTACGCCCGCGCCTTCGCCGATGTTGTAATGACGGCGAAGAACAAGCTCGATCCTGACCGCGTGCTGCGGGAGTTATACGGAATCGAAGCTCTGCTGGAACAGAGCGATCCGTTGCGCCGAGTCATGGAAAACCCCTCCATTCCCGGAGACCAGAAGCGCGCCGTGCTCGATGCCATTACCACGCGGCTGGGCACGACAAAACAGGTACGGAATTTCGTGGCCGTACTAACCGACAATCGGAGACTGCCGCTGTTCAGCGAAATCCTGAAACAGACGGAACAGGAATTGAACGATCGCCAGGGTTTCGCGGAAGCGCAGGTAAGCAGCGCGCGCCAGCTAAGCGCCCCGGAAAAGCAACTGCTGGAAGCCCAGATCGCAACCATGACAGGTAAGAAGGTCCGAGCAGTATACGAACAAGATGCTTCGTTACTAGGTGGAGCAGTAGTGCAACTAGGCAGCACCATCTACGACGGTTCAGTAAAAGGCCAGTTAGAAAGAATCAGGGAGCAACTGGTGGAAGGCTAACGAACGACGAGCGACTAACGACTAGCGACGAACGACGAACGACTAACGACGAACGACTAACGACCAGCGACTTTTATGGCACAAATCAAAGCAGACGAAATTATCCAGTTAATCCGCGAGCAAATCGAGAACTACGAATCGAAGATTGCGGTCGACGAAGTCGGCACCATCATCACCCTCGGTGACGGCATCGCCCGTGTCTACGGCCTCGATAAGGTCATGGCCGGAGAACTGCTCAGCTTCCCGCACGGCATCGCCGGCATCGCCATGAACCTCGAAGAAGATCAGGTAGGCGTGGTCATTCTCGGCGAATACACCGAGATCAAGGAAGGCGACGAAGTCAAGCGCACCGGCCGCATCATGAGCGTGCCCGTTGGCGACGCCCTGATTGGCCGCGTCGTGAACTCGCTCGGCGTGCCGATCGACGACAAGGGTCCGATCGCCACCGATAAATTCATTCCCATCGAGCGTCTTGCTCCCGGCGTCATCGCCCGCCAACCCGTGCGCGAACCCATGGCCACCGGATTGAAGGCCATCGACTCCATGATTCCGATCGGCCGCGGACAGCGCGAACTCATCATCGGAGATCGCCAGACCGGCAAGACCGCCGTCGCCCTCGACACCATCATCAACAGCAAGGGCAACAACCTTATCTGCATCTATAACGCCATCGGTCAAAAGCGCTCGTCGATCGCGCAGGTGGTAAAGATTCTCGAAGATGCCGGCGCCATGGAATACACCATCGTAGTCGCCGCGTCGGCTTCCGAACCTGCTCCCATGCAGTACATCTCGCCCTATGCGGCCTGCGCCATGGGCGAGTTTTTCCGCGATTCGGGACGCCACGCGCTTTGTATCTACGACGATCTTTCCAAGCACGCCGCGTCCTATCGTGAGATTTCGCTGCTGCTCCGTCGTCCTCCCGGCCGCGAAGCCTATCCCGGAGACGTTTTCTATCTACACTCGCGTCTGTTAGAGCGCGCTGCCAAGCTCAGCGACAAAAACGGTGGAGGATCGCTAACCGCGCTTCCCGTAATCGAAACTCAGGCCGGCGACGTTTCGGCTTACATCCCGACTAACGTGATCTCGATTACCGACGGCCAGATTTATCTTGAAACCGACTTATTCAACCAGGGCGTCCGCCCCGCCGTGAACGTAGGACTCTCAGTAAGTCGAGTAGGAGGCAGCGCCCAGATCAAAGCCATGCGCCAGGTAGCCGGAACGCTCAAGCTCGAGTTAGCCCAGTATCGCGAACTAGCCGCCTTCGCCCAGTTCGGCAGCGATCTGGATAAAGCCACGCAACAGCAGCTCAATCGCGGGAAACGGCTGGTGGAACTCCTGAAGCAAGGCCAGTTCAGCCCGCTACCGTTTTCGAAACAGATTCTGATCATCTTTGCCGGCACCAGCGGAGCGCTCGACGATATGCCGGTAGAACAAGTGCGCGACTTCGAGAAGGATCTTTACAAGTACGTGGAAACCACAAATCCGGGCCTGCTAAACACCATCATGGAAAAGAAAATTCTGGACGACAATCTGAAAGCGGAAATGTCCAGAGTAATAAAGGAAGCGAAACAACAGTTTGTGGATGCGAGACAAGCAGTAGCAAAGTAGGGCTTGTAACGAAAAGCGAACGGCGAATAGCGAACGACTAACGACTAACGACCAGCGACTAACTCATGGCCAACATTCTCGACATCCGGCGCCGTATCCGCAGCGTGGTCAACACGCGGCAGATCACCAAGGCCATGAAGACCGTCTCCGCCGCCAAGTTGCGCCGCGCCCAAGAGGCCGCTCTTGCCGCGCGTCCTTATTCGCAGATGCTTACCAACGTTCTCAAATCGCTCGTGTCGCGAGCTGATATCTACGATCCAATCACCGGAGAGCCGCGCCATCCCCTGCTCGCCGAACGACCCGAAAAAACCATTCTGCTGATCGTAGTCACAGGAGACAAGGGTCTGGCCGGGGCGTTCAACACCAATATCCTGAAGATGGTTTCCAGGTTCATATCAACGATCACCCAGTCGAAGCCAGACGTGAACATCGACGTAGAGTGCAGCGGACGCAAAGGCCGCGACTTCATGCGCCGCCGCTACCCCATCGCCCCGGAGAAAACATTAGCCGGGGGAGCGACAAATGATGGAGCGCCGGGCGCCTCGCCCGCCCAGTCGGGCGCTGACGTTGCTCCGCCGCGCGCCGGGCGCGTGCAGATTGCAGGCGAGTATGTCGGAGTTCTCGGCAAGGTCGATCACAACTTCGCGAATACTCTAGGCCAGGGCCTGATCGAGCGCTATTGCCGCGGCGAGATTGATGGGGTCTACATTCTTTTCAACGAATTCAAGTCGGTCATCGCACAACGCCTGGTCGCCGAGCGGCTGCTGCCTATCAAGGAGATCGGAGAAGTCGACGTCCAAATGGCCGAAGAGCCTTCCGAAGAGGAACGCAAAAAGAGAATCGAAGCGGCGAAGGCGGCCCACGTCGGTCTGCGTACGGCCGATACCAGCGCCGTCGACGAGGCTGCCGCCAAATTCGCAACCTTGCCGGTGGATTACATCTATGAGCAGAAACCAGAGCGACTGTTCGAAGGTATCTTGCCCAAGTACATCGGCATCCAGATTTTCCATGCCTTGCTCGAGTCCGTAGCCGCGGAGCATGCTGCCCGCATGACGGCGATGGATGCGGCCACCAGCAACGCCAGCGATATGATCGATTCGCTGACACTCATCATGAATCGAGCGCGTCAAGCCAAGATCACAAAAGAAATCATAGAAATCGTAAGTGGAGCAGCAGCACAGTAAGAACAAGGTTTGTGTCGGGCGACGACGCGAACGACTAACGACTAACGACTAACGACGTTGAGACCTTATCTATGTCAGAAAATATCGGAAACGTAATCCAAATCGCCGGTCCGGCCGTCGACGTGCAGTTCACCGAGGCGGCGATGCCTCCCATCTATCAAGCGCTGAAAGTCGTCAGCGACGGCTTCACCGTGCCTTCGCCCATCAACGTAATTCTCGAAGTGCAGCAGCATCTGGGCGAAGGCCGAGTCCGCTGCGTCGCCATGGAAGCGACCGACGGCATGGTGCGCGGAATGAAGGCCATCGATCAGGGTGGACCGATCTCCGCCCCGGTCGGCCGCGGTACGCTCGGCCGTGTGATGAACGTCATCGGCGAGCCGGTGGACAATCTCGGTCCCATCGCCTTCGATAAGAGAATGCCCATTCACCGACTCGCGCCCGCGTTCGATGAACAGTCAACCACTGCAGAGATGTTCGAGACGGGCGTGAAAGTTGTTGACCTCATCCAGCCGTTTTTGAAAGGCGGAAAGATCGGCCTCTTCGGTGGCGCCGGCGTCGGCAAGACCGTAGTCATCATGGAACTAATCAACAACGTAGCCAAGCAGCACGGTGGATTTTCCGTATTTGCCGGAGTAGGCGAGCGGACCCGTGAAGGCAACGATCTCTGGCTGGAAATGAGCGAGTCGGGAGTGATCAAGCCCGGCAAACCCGCCGAGTCGAAAGCCGCGTTGATTTACGGCCAGATGACGGAGCCCCCCGGCGCGCGTCTGAGAGTAGCGCTCACCGCTCTTACTGTAGCCGAATATTTCCGCGATGAAGAGGGCAGCGACACGCTCCTCTTTATCGACAACATTTTCCGTTTCACCCAGGCCGGCTCCGAAGTATCAGCGCTCCTGGGCCGCATGCCCAGCGCGGTCGGATATCAACCCAACTTAGCTACAGAAATGGGAGAGTTACAGGAGCGGATTACTTCCACCAAGAAGGGATCGGTAACGTCGGTGCAGGCGATTTACGTGCCGGCGGATGATTTAACCGATCCCGCACCGGCTACTACGTTTGCTCACCTGGATGCGACGACTGTGCTTTCACGGGCGCTGACCGAGATTGGAATTTATCCGGCGGTCGATCCGCTGGCTTCCACGTCGCGGATTCTTGATCCTCGAATTGTTGGGCAGGATCATTACGACGTGGCGCAGATGGTGAAGAAGACGCTGCAGACCTACAAAGACTTGCAGGACATCATCGCCATTCTGGGTATCGACGAACTGAGCGAAGACCAGAAGGTGACGGTGGCGCGAGCGCGAAAGATCCAGAAGTTCCTCTCGCAGCCGTTCTTTGTGGCCGAGCAGTTCACGGGTACTCCGGGACGCTATGTGAAGATCGCGGACACGGTAAAAGGCTTCCGCGGCATCGTGGAAGGGAAGTATGACGACATTCCCGAGCAGGCCTTCTACATGAAGGGCACAATCGACGAAGTGCTGGAGACGGCAGAGAAGATGAAGGGCGCAGCAGCGTAGGAGCGGTCGTTGGTCGCTAGTCGTTAGTCGTTGGCAAAAGCTGGCGGCTAACATTTTGAGCTACCGACCAACGACCAACGACTAACGACTAGAGACTAACGACGAGCCACCAAATGGCCAACACTTTCCAACTCGAAATCGTCACCCCCGCCAGGCTCCTGGTGAAGGACGCGGTGGAAGAAGCGCAGATCCCGGGGTTGAGTGGATATCTGGGAATTCTTCCCGGACACGCTCCGCTGATTACCGAGCTCGCCGTCGGTGTGCTTACGTACAAGGCGAGCGGCGAGACGCACACGCTTTCGGTGGCGTGGGGATTTATGGAAGTGCTGCCGGACAAGGTGACGATCCTGGCGGAAGCGGCGGAACGTCCGCCGGAAATTGACACTGAGCGCGCGCAAAAATCCAAAGATCGGGCCGAACAGCGCCTGAAGAGCAACGATCCACAGGTTGACTACACGCGCGCGGAAGACGCATTGCAGCGCGCGGAAACGCGGCTCAGCGTTGCGAAAGATGTTGCCAAAGAAAAGTAGCCTTCCCGTTGCGATGGATGGAAGGGGCCTAGGCGCGCCGACGCGCACTTCAAATAACAAAAGGTGGGGCAGCCACTCCCTCGGTCAGTTCTTTGCGGCCAGGTCGAGGATGTAGGCTGTCTGGCTCGCAGTAACAACAAAGAGCCGGCCGCCATCGGGAGAGAAGATCTTGAACGATATGGGATCGGCAAAGGTGTATTGCTGTTTCAGTTGGGAAAGGGCCATATCGTAAACGCTGAGCTGGCCCGCCTCATTTTCCAAAGCCAGCAGCCCATTCTGCGACGCCGAAGGATTAGTTCCAAAAAAATGTCCCTTCTCTTGTCCGCTGGACATGGAATAAGTGAGTATTTGGTTGCCGGTTGCCGATGCAATGACCCAGTCGCCCAAACTGAACACGCTGCTCACGGCAAAGGACCTTTTGTTTGTCTTGATCACGAGCTTGCCAGTTACACTGTCCTTTTGAAGATCGATCTCCTCCAGAAGATAGTCAGTTTCGGCTGCACCATTCTTTAGCTCTGGATACTTTCCCAATTCATCGCGTCCCGCGCTGTTGTTCAGGGGCCACCGTAGTAACACTTTCCCCCATCCCAGTGAAAGTGCGGGCACTTCATGAGGAAAATAATGCGACCACACGAGGTGACCATCGCGAACATCACGAAGCTCCACGTCCTCATCGCGTTCGCCAGCGCTACCGACTCCGAGGACCTGTCGAAGCAGTGCCTGGAAGCAAGAATACTCGGGCGAGAAGGCGATCGTTCCATTCGTTCTTCCGTTCCTCGACTTGGCAACCAGAAGATAAGGTCCGTGCTGGCTGGCGACCGCGTCGCCGATTTTGTAACCCAAGATCCCCTTCCCCACCACCGGGTCGAGCCGTCCGATCGCTCGTTCCGTCTCCATGAACTTGGATAAGTCGACGTAGACAAACTGGTCCGGAGCAAACCACGCTCCATGAAAACTCCCCAACTCCATGGTGCGAATGTTATGAGTGACATCCCATACCGCGCCGCGCGTGCTGTGGGAAATCGCCATCCAGTTGAAATCGGCGGACACCGCAGCCGCTCGCAGCGGTCCCAAACGCCCTTGAGGCAGTTTAACCACTGCCAAAGCATCAGTATCGACTGAGAGCTTGTCCAAGTCATGCAGGGCCAGTTCTCCGCTGACCTTCTCCGTCACCATGGTTGCGTCATAAACGTCCGCAGCGGGGCGCTTGAACGCGATTGGCATTTTTCCACTCTTCAAATCGAGGAGCCCCATAGGTTCGTCCTTGAGCGGACCGACAAAAATGTAGTCGCCATGGGTTGCCGAAGTCAGTTGGATGCCGGTACCAAGCCCGACTTGTTGCAGCCGCTCTCCGGAGGGAAAGCGAAGGATGAGCGATTTTTTGGGAGAAGATACCTCGATCCCAATGATGCGGTCGGGCCCGAGGAACGCAAAGCTCGCCCTCACGACATCTTTGATTGAGCCCGGCAACGAGAGTTCGCGATGCGCGCTTAAGTCCCATGCAAAATGTGTTCCGTAGGCGCCGGCCACGAAGTAGTGCCCATCTGGCGAAAACTTCATCTCGACCAACCGTGGATCACCGCCGCTAGCCAGAGAGATCGCGACTGTGCAACTGGTCATAGGATTCATCTGGGTGAAAGACTTCTTGCTGGCCAGGATTGAACCGGTTTGCACGTCGATGAGCGACAATTCGAATTCCGAATTCAGGCAGCCCAGCGTTGATCCGTCCGGCGACAGCGCGCTCTGAAAGCACGGATGCAAGACAGTGAGTTCGTGAACCGAGGTCCGCTGTTGCTCGACCACCGACCAGCCTTCCACCCGCAGCGAGCGGTTGTGGAAAACGACAGACGCGGAATCCGGAGTGAACGAAGCGGAGTGTGCATCGATCGCTGGAATGTAGAACAGGACAGAAAACGGTTCCCGCGTCAAAACGTGGATGCCGCCCTCATCCTGCGCCAAAACGTACTTACCATTTGGACTGAAGCGCAGATTGGTAATGTCGGGACGGAGCGGTCGCGCCAGTGTCTGCTTGAAAACCAGCCCGGGCAGCGACTCCTTGGTTCCAAATCCACTGTAATCGATGACCTCGGCCTGCCATTTCGCAAATTCCGCCGTGCGCGAGCCTGGCGGAATGTCTGCACAGCCCGGTGGTAACGCCGCAACGTTCTTCAACATCACGCCCAGCCGGCGTTCCGAGGGCTTGGTAGTGCCGAAGAGGTTGGAAATCCAGTTGCCGGTCTTCCCATGCGTCTGCTGAAAGCGATCCCACAAGTCGACGTAGGCGTGCGGCGCATATCCCGCGCGGGCCATGGCGTAAAGCGCAACCTGGTCGGCGACATACTGTTTGTCCTCTTCGTCGCCACCACGCCCCGACTTGCGCGCCTCATTCTCCAGTAGTAGGTGGAATTTCTCGAAGACATCCGCGCGGTCGCCTACTTGTGTAACTCCCAGAACTTCACGGAGGCGAGCGGTCATCTGGATGGCGGTCTGATGAGTAACAATATGTCCGAGTTCGTGGGCGAGGACGCCGGCGAGTTCGTCATCACTCCTCGTCAACGCCACCATTTTGCGCGCGACATACACTCGACCGCCTGCAATGCTGAACGCATTCACTTCTGAGAGCTCCACTAGGTAGAAACGGAACTTCAGTTGGTTCGGCGGCAAATGCTGAATCAGCCGGTCTCCAAGAGAGCGCAGATAGGCATTGAGTTTATCGTCATCGATAATTCGGATGCGATGCGCCACGCTCTCTGCCATGGCGTCGCCAAGGTCGACTTCCTGCTGGTCGGAAAAGATATTCAATGTGTGCGGAACCGGTTGGATGGCGGGTGGCACCGGGCAGTTTTGCTGCGACGCCAGCGAAACGGTCAAGAACGGAATCGTGAACAGCGTGAACGCCAGGGTAGCAATAATCCGGGACGCCCTTTTTGACGTCGAAACCGGCGAAGCGCTGTACACCGTCTTGCCCTCCTGCAGGTCGATTGAAACCTGTTACATCCGGGGAAGGTTGGCCAGGCTTTTCGCATACATCTTACTCTAGAGGGCGTCCATCCTATCGCTATTATTGTCGACGTTATGGTGAGTTCATTGCCTTTGGTTTTCGCTTACCCGTCTTGGGCGTGCCTACGCGAACAGAAATTCCTTAGTCCGCAGCTCCTTGATCGTATCCCGGAGCTTGGCCGCTTTCTCAAACTCAAACCGCTTGGCCGCCTCTCGCATGTCGCTCTCTAGCTTTCCTATGTAAGCGTCCAACTCTTCCTGCGATTTCAGGTCCGGGATGCCGTCGGCTTCGGGCCCGGTCAGGTCGGTGTAATCAGCGCCCACAATCGCCACCAGCGTCATGTCGAGCGGGCGGATAATCGATTCTGGAGTAATTCCGTTTTCGTCGTTATAGGCCTGCTGGATGGCGCGTCGCCGGTTGGTTTCGTCGAGCGCCTTCTTCATGGAGTCGGTCATACGATCCGCGTAGAGAATTGCGCGGCCGTTTAAATTGCGGGCGCAGCGTCCGATCGTCTGGATCAGCGAACCGGCAGACCGCAGGAAGCCTTCTTTATCGGCGTCGAGAATCGCCACCAGCGATACTTCCGGCAAGTCCAGCCCCTCGCGCAGAAGATTGATGCCGATCAATACATCAAACTCGCCTTTGCGCAAATCTCGCAAGATCTTCACCCGCTCCAGCGTCTCGATTTCAGAATGCATGTACCGGCACTTCACGCCCACTTCGCTGTAATACTCGGCAAGGTCCTCGGACATGCGCTTGGTCAGCGTAGTCACTAGCACGCGTTCGTTGCGGGCGACGCGGTCGCGGATCATATGCAGCAGGTCGTCGATTTGTCCCTTAACTGGACGAATCTCGACCGGCGGGTCGATCAAACCCGTGGGCCGGATGATCTGTTCCACCACTACGCCCGCCGACTTAGTAAGCTCATAAGGGCCGGGCGTGGCGGAGACATAAACGAGTTGGTTGGTGCGATGCTCGAACTCCTCGAAGGTAAGCGGACGGTTGTCGAGCGCCGAGGGCATGCGGAATCCGTATTCGACCAGCGTCTGCTTGCGCGAGCGGTCGCCGTGATACATCCCGTGAAGTTGCGGCACGGTCTGGTGCGACTCATCGATGAACATCAGAAAATCGCGCGGAAAATAGTCAAGCAGAGTCGGCGGAGGCTCGCCCGGAAGCCGTCCGGTGAAATGGCGCGAATAGTTTTCAATGCCATGGCAGTAGCCCATGGCCTTGATCATTTCCAAGTCGTACATCACGCGCTGATGGATGCGCTGCGACTCAACCAGCCGTCCCTGCTTCTCAAGCTCCGCTTCCCACCAGGCTAGTTCGGTTTTGATAGAAGCGACCGCGGAGGCGCGAGTTTCCTCTTTCATGACGTAGTGCGTCTTCGGATAAATCGGCAGCCGCATGTAACGCTGCTTGACCGTGCCAAAGAGAGGGTCGATCTGCGAAAGCGATTCAATCTCGTCGCCGAACATTTCGACGCGGTATGCATTGTCGTCATAGGTAGGATAAATTTCGATAACATCGCCGCGCACGCGAAAAGTGCCGCGCCGAAAATCCCCTTCCGTCCGCTCATAAAGAATGTCGACCAGCTTGTGAGTGATGTCGGCGCGCTTGATCTTCTGTCCCTTTTCCAGGAACAGCATCATCCCGTAATAAGCTTCCGGCGAACCCAAACCGTAGATGCAACTCACCGAAGCCACAATCAAACAATCGCGCCGCTCAAATAAAGACCGCGTCGCCGAGAGTCGCAGCTTGTCGAGCTCGTCATTGATAGTGGATTCCTTCTCAATATAAAGGTCCGCCGCGGGCACATAGGCCTCGGGCTGGTAGTAGTCGTAGTAGGAGACGAAGTACTCCACCGCGTTGTGCGGGAAGAAACTCTTGAACTCGTGGTAGAGCTGGGCGGCCAGCGTCTTGTTGTGAGCCATGACCAGGACAGGGCGGTTGGCCGCCTCGATCACCTTGGCGGCGGTGAAGGTCTTGCCCGATCCGGTGACCCCGAGCAGCACCTGATGCTGCTCGCGATCGAAGACCCCTCGGGTGAGGGCTTCGATGGCGCTTCCCTGATCGCCCTGGGGTTTGTAGCTGCTTACCAGCTTGAAGTCCACAGCTCATTATATGGGAGGGTGAGGAGCTGCGGTGCGGATGCACTTCCGTGTAAATATGCTCTTTGGAAGGCCGATACCCCGGAAGTTTGTACTAAGTTGTTCACCCTAGAGACTGAGTAAAACTACCATACGTCCCCGCCCGCAACTGCCTGCAATGACTATCGTAACCGCGTTTTTCCGAGGAAAAATGCACGTCGCAAAGGTTTTCATACTTAGTTAACATTCCGAGCCCGGTTTGGCCGCGTGAATGCAAAATGAGACGCAAAGACTAAAGGACCCGAATCCAGATGCGGCCCGTGGCTTGGTTTTTAGGGCCATATGCGGGCGGCCGGAGCGCATCGGTCAGGTGCAATGTTTATGGAAGAAATTTTCAATCAAGTGGGCCCACGGGACCGGCAGATCATTGAGCTGCTTCTCCAGGGATGTGACAACTCGGAAATCGCGCGCGATCTGAACATGGCCGAGCGCACGGTGAAAGCGCATTTCAACCGCCTGTTTCTGCGGTTCGGTATCAAGGGTGGCATCAAGCGGGTCAAGCTCGCGACTTTACTCTATCGGAGGCAATTATGGTTGGAGAAACAGCAAACCGGCGCGGACCCAGCGAGCGCGAACAAATCATCATTCAACGCGTAGCCGAAGGCTGCAAGAACCGGGAGATCGCCGATTCTCTCGGAACCACCGAGCACGTGGTGAAAAATTATTTGCGTTTGATCTACGACAAGCTGGGATTGTGGAATCGCGTCGAGCTGGCGCTGTGGTATGAAGCGCGGCAGCACGAGCAGATGTATCACGCCTAAGTTTCGCGCGTGAAGCCTTACTTCTTTTTCGCGGGCAGATATTTCTTCTCTATCGAGGCAACTACCACGTAGTTCGGATCCACCATTTCGTTGAGGTGGATCCTCGCCACTTTCGACAGCAGCTCATAAGCATCGAGTTCCGACAAACCGTAGTCCTTGTGGATCCAGTGCACAAGCTCGGTGAAAGCGATGCGCAGCGCATCATCCAGAGGACGATAAGCGCCCACGGTCATGATGGCGTCGTCGTTCTCGAACTGGGGCCACGCGATGGTGCGGCCTTTAATCACGCTCAACTGCACCCGCGCCTTCAGCGGAACCTCAATGGCTGTGCCGGCGATTTCTCCGTCGCCCATGGCGGCGTGGCCATCGCCGATGTAGAACAGCCCTCCCTTAACATTCACCGGAAAATACACGGTGTTGCCCACGCTGGCTTCAGGCGAGTCCATATTGCCGCCGAATTCCGCGGGCACGACGGAACTGCGCGCCTCGCCATTGGCGGGCGCGACTCCGATGCAGCCGAAGAAAGGATGCATGGGAATCTTCACCGTGAAATCGGAATCGAGCGCCCTGAACAGCGCCGTGTTCGCGGCGTGATCGATGTGATAGAACCAGACGCGCTCGGGCAGCGGTGGATGCAGCATGGGAGTGTAGTTGGTTTCGTTGATGGCGCCGAATCCGGGAGCGAACGCGCCAACGCCGGTGTCGCCGTCGACTGCGAGAGCGAGAATCTTGACTGCGAGTGTGTCGCCGGGCTCGGCCCCTTCCACGAAAAATGGCCCGGCCAGCGGATTGTCGCCTTTCGACATGCTGAGCGTGTCCCCCGGCTTTTTGAGTGCGTTGCCAAAGCAGTCGAGCGTATTGGTATCGAGGATGTCGCCCGACTTCAGACGCGCCACCGGTTCGGCCGTGGCGAACAGATACTTCACGTTGTCGATGGTGGTGGTGTAGTGGACGACATTGCCTGTCTGGGAGTGAGTCGTCTGCCCATGAAGCACGGCCGATGACGCCAGCACCACGCCGAGCAGCGTCAGAACGCCCTTCTTCAACTTCATGCAGTTCCTCCTTCTGTCAGATGAACGGTGGAGGGACGGGCGTCTCGCCCGTCCAGCCGGGCGGGGACGCCCGGCACTCCACCAGAGAGGTTGTTTTCGAAACATCAGAACGAATACTTCAACGAGAACTGAATCAGCCGCGGCGTGCCCACGGTTGAGGTGATCGGCGCGGATCCTCCACTCGACGACACCGAAGCCAAAGCCGGGATCTGGAAGGACGGATGGTTGAACAGGTTGAAGACGTCCGTCCGGAATCGCAGATTCTGCCGTTCGCCCAGCTTGAACGTCTTGCCGAGAGTAAAATCCGTGTTCGCCTGCGGCGGTCCGATGATGCAATTGCGCGGCGTGTTGCCATAGACCGTCGCATCGCTGGTTGAGCCGTCGGAAAGTATTGCCTTCGGATCTAACATATAAGCATTGGGATTAACCCAGTTGCCTAGCCGCGAAAAAGTGCTGCCCGAACTAGGAGCATTGCCGCAACTGGACCCGGAAGTAAAAGTCGCGGTCGAAGACGGAGTGCTGGCCAGCGCATAGGCGGAGCCTCCGGCCGGGTCATAGACCGTGAACGGGGCGCCCGATTGCACGGTCACCACACCGCTTACCTCCCAGCCGCCCAGCGCGCTCTTGGTGAAACCGCTGGAGCTGGCAAAGAAAGGCAGTTGATAAACGGCGCTGGTCACAAAGCGCTGTCGCCGGTCGAAGTCAGAGAGGCCGCGAGAAGCGCGTGCGTCGTTCTGATCGTTGACCCGGGTAAGGTATGCCACGGAAGCGGTGGAGACATCATCAATCGATTTGGACCAGGTATAGGCGCTTTGGAAATACAGCCCCTTGCTAAAGTGGTGGGCCACGGTAGCCTGCAGCGCGCTGTAGTGGGAATCGGAGTTGGGAGCAAAGTCCTCGAAGTCCGGCGGCGCAATGCCCAGGTAAGGCGCACGGGCACTGGCGTTCTCCGTGGTTGAATCCACAATCTGGCACGACAGACCCTGGTTCTGTAGATTGGTGCAACCCGCTCCCGAAATAGTGACTGGATGCTGCGGCGTGGCCAGCGTGGCCTGATCGGGATCGTAGGTCGAACGCAGACGCGTGCCTTTAGTGCCGACGTAGCCGAGTTCCATGAACCAGTCTCGTCCCAGTTCGCGCTGAATCGTGATGTTCCACTGCTGCGTCGTGCCTGCAACCCAATGCAACGGCACCGCAAGTTGGATCAAGCTATTCACATTGCCGCTGAAAGCTGGGGAGCACGCTTGTGGAGTCGGAAAGCTGCAGGCGGCAAATCCCTGCAGGATCGCGGCCGTGGGCACATAGGTCTGTGTGGGCGCTGCACCCAAAGGCGGAATGCCGTTCGGGAATGCGGGGCTGGATGCAAAGAGGTTGGCTAGGCTGTTGGGTCCGGGCAAGAAGCCAACGAGAAATGGGAAAGTCGGAGGAACGATGGCGAGATTGTCCACCGCGCCCAGATCTTCGCGGACGCTGTAAATGCCATAGCCGCCGCGAATCGATGTGGTATGGCTGCCGCCCACATCATAGGCGAAGCCGATGCGCGGCTCCAGAACCTTGGCGTATTCGTTATTGAGTCCAGCTGAATTGAGCGTTCCAGTGATACCGGTGAGGCCGAATTTGCTGATGCACTTGGGATAAATGTAGGGCTGGCCGGTTGTGTTCGCCAGATTAGGATCGGTATTGCCGGTGTGGCAAAGCGTATCGTACGGCGCGCCCAGAAACTCGTTTCGGAAACCAAGGTTCAGAGTGAGCGTTTTGCTAACCCGGTAGTCATCCTGGGCAAACCAGGCGAAGCCGGGGATGCGGTAGTCGTGGTTGCCGAGGCCGCCGCCGCCCTCGCCCAAGAGTGGTGAACCCGCCATAAAACTCTGGAAGTCCGAGCCGAAAGGCGTAGTACCCGAGATGAAAAAGACGAGTCCATTGTCGGCAATGGGTAGACTGCGGCGCATGGCCACGCGGTCAACCTCGCCACCGAAGCGGAGTTGATGTTTTCCTTTAGTCCAGCTCACTGTGTCGAGCCAGGTGTAGTTATCTGACAGCGCAGACTGCAACTGGGTGGGATAGGGCCCAAAAGCAAACGTGTCGAACTGCAGGCGGTACATGTTTGGATCTTGGTTGGAAGTGGGCAAGTTGATGCCGATGTCTGCCCCAGTGATGGGTGCCTTGTTATCCAGCTTATCGCTGATGACGTTGATGCCAAAACGGAATTCATTGATCAGAGTATTGCTGAACACGTGAGTTTCGGTGATGCTGCCGAAACGGCCGCGCAGAGGAACATCTAGGGGGAAGTTCAGGTTGTTCACGCCCGGCGGCCCACCGGTCTGGATCCCGTAACCATCGGCGCCGAAAGGCTGGAAGGTATCGGAATTGGAGTAGAAGAAGCGCTCGGACAAACGGTCTTTTCCTTTGCGGAATTCACGATCCCACGATTCCGTGAACTGGTTGTCCGTGAACTTGCCGGGAGTTGTGACCAGGAACGGGACCGAGTTAAGGCACGGTGTCGTTGTCGCCACGTTGGTGGGTATCGGGTATAAGTATCCTCCAGCCCCCGCGCCGAACTGATTACCCGTCGCATTGAACAGATTGAACGCCACGGGATCAATACTTGGCACGTCGCATTCAGCCTCCATGTTGGCGACTGACTGGCGCGCGGAAAGGGGGACGTAGGGAATGCTGGTGTTGATGAACGTGCCTGGCGAATCGCCACTACGCTGGCGCGTGCCCTGATAGTTCACATAAAAAAATCCAAATTCGGCCTTCGGCCCGATGGGCCCGCCAAAATCGCCGCCGAAAATATTCTGCTGGACGACCACCTTGCCCAGAAAAAAATCGTGCGCGTCCAGCGCCGTGTTGCGGAAATACTCCCAGGCATCGCCGTGAAATTGTAAGGTTCCGCTTTTGAGGGTGGCGTTAATGTTGCCGCCGCCGTTGCGTCCCTGGGTGGCGTCGTAGAGGCTGGTGCTGACCTTGAACTCCTGGATCGCGTCCGGGCTGGGCAGAGGCGTGTAGGTCAATTCGCCGAAGGCATAGTCGGACACCGTGATACCGTCGATCAGATAGTTGTTATTGTCCTCGCGGCCGCCATTTACGTGCATATAAACCTGGCCGCGGCCGAGCTGCGCGGCCCCGTTCAAATCGGAAGAAGCGCCCGCTGAAAGCGTCAGCAACTGCTGAAAGTTTCGCGTCGCCAGGGGAAGATCGGTAATCGTCTCGGCCACCAGCGATTGGCCGGTGGTGGCGTCCGTCGTATTCACTTGCTCCACCTGGGACTGGACTTCGACAACCTCCTTTACCGGGCTCAGTTTGACCACCGCAGTCATGCGCGTCGTTTCCGTGATGCGCACCACCACGCCGGGAAACCGGGTGACGGGGAAGCCCGTCGCGTTGACTTCCACCGTGTAGTTGCCTACCCGCAGCAATGTGGCGGTGAACAATCCGGATGCGTCGGTCGTCACCTGGCGCAGTACCTCGCCCGTGGCTTCACTCTGCACGCTTACCTTGGCATTCGCGATGGTGGCTCCAGATTGGTCCTGAACCACGCCACTGATGGCGCCCGTCGCTCCGCCTTGCGCGAACACCATCGAAGCGAAGAACAGCGACAACAGCAACAACGCAGCTAACTTTCGAGTCATCGACATAGGCACCTTCCCGTGGACGGCTTTGACCGCCGGACACAGTGCTTTTGAAGGCGCTAATTTAATACCTCAGGGCCAGCGACTGTCAAGAAAAGACCGGGGCGGGTAGAGTCCTAGTTTGGATTTGAACGATAGGGATTTTAAATTAGGACACTATCCGAGGAACAGGAAGAAGAACGCTTTGCGGATGTCTCGCTGAGTGCCGAAGGGAGTGCCCGCCTGCACGAGTTACTCGCAGGCGCTGCGGTTGGCGGGTTCGAAGCGATCCACTTGGGCGTCGCGCTGGCTGCTAAGGCGTCCGTTGGGAGTTTTTCCGTAGGGCTCTTCGCCGGGACAGTAGTAGAGAGCGGTGTGGGGATCGATCCACACCTCAATACCAGGGTCTCCCTGAAGATGAACGACCGGTGCGGGAGCCTCGGCGATTCCGAGCGTGACCAGCAGCCTTTCGAACGGACCGAGCGCGGCCCGCCGCGGCGCGCTCGCCGCCGGCCACAACAGGGCGAACGCGGCTACGAAGACGGCCGCCCCCAGATATAGATCCGCGCGGCGGAAGCGCAGCGTTACCCGCAAGTCCGCGAGCCGCTGCAGCAAAGATGATAAGGATGATAAGGATGAAGACCTGGGGCTGGCATCGGTGGCGTCGATAGTTGCCTCGCCCGAGAGGGAATCAGCCGCGTAAGGATCGTCCGCCGGAGAATCGTCGCCCCCCGATAACTGAAAGCGCTGGAGGGCCAATGCCGAGTCTTCCGGTGCGACGTCTTCTGATGGATCGTGAAAGTCCTCGGTGGCGTCGTTTTCCTTTGCCGCCGCGGCCCATCTGGCTTCCAAGATTGCTTCTTCGAGCGCTGCTTTGCTTGCTACCGATTCGGTGTGCACTCCATCGTGGATGGCGTCGGTCTTTTCGTCAGTGATGGTTTCCTGAGTAACCTCATCTGCATCCGGATCTGCATCCGGCACAGCGAGAAAGTTGGAGGCGGCAAAATCGGGCGCAGTTCGCGGGTTGTGCTTGGCCTCCAGCGAGGGAACGTCCTTTTGTGCGGCTTCGCCAATCTCGGGAGAGTGTTCGGGCCACAGGCTTTGCTCCTGGCTCCTGAGCCACATCGAGGCCCAGTTACGCTGCAAGCGTTCTCCGGGACGAAACTCGTCCAGGCCGCAGCTCTCGCACGGCGATCCTTCAGCCGGCTTCAGCGCGCCACAATGCGGGCAAACGATGCTGGTTTCAGGGTCGACTTTGGCTTCCCGATCGCCGTTGGTTTCCGGATCGACTTTGCTTTCCGCTTCCACCCCCGCTTCACGAGCGAGTTTGCGCCGGTCGTTATGTTGCTGAATGATGAAGGCGGCTGAGAGCAAGCCCTGAAAGGACTGCTCATCCAGTGTCAGGTTCGGGCGGTTCGAGGACATAGCATCGCGGGAGAGAAAGAAACGTCCAGACTGACACTATTGTAGTGCAAGTCGGGGCAGTCTGAAACGGAGAAAAAACAGCGGTTTTTTGGGAGGAAATCCCGTTTAAGGATGCCGATCTGGGAGCGACTCATGAAAACGAGCTAATAAGGGGCGAACGAAAGTAGAAGTTGGAAGCGTAACTCTATGGCTTTAAATGGATTTCATTGATAGCGAAGATTTGGCGAACAGGTTGCTTCTGTTTACGGCGGGTCGCGACCCCAAGATTGAACCGAAGGAGCCGACAAAGAACCAATGATTAACCTTAATGAGATCAAAATAACGCCCCGCGACCAGCAGGTGCTACGTCTGCTGGTGCAGGGATGCAGCAACAAAGAAATCGCGGGCCACTTGAACATCAGCCCGCGCACCGTCAAACAACACCTGCGCACGCTGTTTCTGCGGGCCGGCATCAAGGAAGGCCGCAAGCGGGTAAAACTGGCTACCGCCATGTTCATCAAGGAGCAGGTGCAACCATGCAACCCCGTGATCGGCTAACCGCCAAGGAAGTCCAAGTCGCGACCCTGGTGTGGCAGGGTCTTACGAATAAAGACGTTGCTGTGGTGCTCAGAACCAGCGAGCAGGTGGTGAAAAACTATCTGCGTACCACCTTTGACAAGCTGGGCGTCTGGACCCGGCTCGAACTCGCGCTCTACGTGGCCGGCCACGGCGGAGCGAATTGGCATCTGCAACTGGGCAACGGCCTGTTGTCGCCCTCGGTGCCAGGGTGGAGCATAGCCGTAGGCGAGGAAGGCCCTGCCTACGCGGATGGAAAGGTAAAAGCCGCTGCAGTGGCGGCGGGAGGAATTCGCTAGCAAGGCAGCTTAACCGCCGAGACGCAGAGGATCGCCGAGTTTGTGAGAAAAGAGAACTTCTCGGCGCACTCTGCGTCTCGGCGGTGCGCATTTGTTCCCGTTCGCTGCGCGACGACGGAAACAGATTTCACACTGCTCACCCAACCCGGCAGTTTCGTCCGGCCCATGGCAACGCCAGGCTGGCGAGACTAAGTAGCATGTTGTCAGAGACATAGCCAACCATATTCCTCCCGAAGCACCCGGCAGAAATGCCCCGCAGGACCCCGTAATCACGGTAATCAAATTGCTTGGTTACCGGCGGACCCGTTCGATCTGCGAGTTCCGTTCAAGGCTTCACCCGCTCAGCACTTGATCGGTTCAGAGCTTTATCATTCAGGACCCCAACTGAGGTAGGTATGGCTTACAAGGACATTTTCTGGATGGCCTGCGACTCAACCGAGCAACTGCGGGCCGAATACGGGCCCTTCCACACCCGCGAAGAAGCCGAAGTTGAAGCCCGCAAACTCGGCTTTGGATACCTGCTGCGCTACGAACACATTCTGGGTCCCGACGAAGAGCTCGAGGAGGTGCGCTGCATCTTCCTCGAACTGCAAGATATCGAGCTGCAAGTCGAAGAGGTGCGGACGCCTCAAAATCCAAAGCCCGGCGTGACCTTTCACACCCGCTGTGCCAGTTGCGGAGAGACCGCGACGCACGAAAGAGCGTGGCAGGCGGAGGTCTGGGCTGACATCCACGAGTTCGAACATGACCGCCACCGAGTCAGACTTTTCGAGCACGCCCGCGGAGAAGGTCTGAAAGAGATCGCCGACTGGCGTGGCTTCGCCGCGTAAGCGATCGCGGAAAAAAGAAACAACCAACATCCGAAAATTTGCCGTCATCCGAAACTTTTTCGTAGAGACGCGGATTGCCGCGTCTCAGGCAGCGCACATCGGCAGCCGCGGATACGGCCGCACCAACCCGCCCACAGCGCGGCTCGCATTGACTTGCCCGTTTCGACCACAGTAAGATTCGCCACAAATGATCGGTCAGATGATCTCGCATTACCGCGTCGTGGAGAGGCTCGGTGGCGGCGGGATGGGTGTCGTATACAAGGCCGAGGACACGCGGCTGCAACGCTCAGTCGCTCTCAAATTTCTCCCCGAGGATGTAGCCCGCGACCCGCAAGCGTTGACTCGCTTCCGACGAGAGGCCCAGGCGGCGTCCGCCTTGAACCATCCCAATATCTGCACGATCTATGACATCGACGAGGAAAACGACCAGGCGTTCATCGTGATGGAGTTTCTGGAGGGAGTCACGCTGAAGCACCGTGTCATGGGACGGCCGTTGGACCTGGAAACGCTCCTGGCACTGGCGATCGAGATTGCCGATGCGCTGGATGCCGCGCATGCCAAGGGAATTATTCATCGCGATATCAAGCCCGCCAACATCTTTGTGACTGAGCGCGGTCACGCTAAGATTCTCGATTTCGGGTTAGCCAAGGTTGCAGACAGAGCCGTATCTCAGAGCCAGGTCTCCGACAACAATGCGGATACGCGAACCTTTGACGAGCACCTGACCAGTCCGGGCACAACGCTGGGAACCGTGGCCTACATGTCGCCGGAACAAGTCCGCGGCAAAGATCTGGATATTCGCACGGATCTGTTTTCCTTCGGAGCCGTACTCTACGAAATGAGCACCGGCACACTGCCGTTTCGGGGCGACACTTCGGGAGTGATCTTCGATTCAATTTTGAATCGAGCGCCCACGCCTGCGGTCCGACTCAATCCGGAATTGCCCGCCGAACTCGAACGCATTATCGGTAAGGCGCTCGAAAGAGATCGCGACCTGCGCTACCAGACTGCCTCCGAGCTGCGGGCGGACCTGAAGCGCCTGAAGCGGGATACCGATTCAGGAAGGAACTTGAGTAGTGACGCGCGCTTGATTGCGCTCTCACCGCCGCCCACCGGAACTTCGCCGCCGGGTCCGCCTTCGGCATCCAGCGGTGCGTTTCCGGCATCTTCGTCAGGCGCAGGGTCAAGCGCTGCCGCAGTGAGATCGTCGAGCGGGGCGGTGCTGGCAGAAGCGGCGTCCCACAATAAGGGAAAAGCAGCTGGAATCGCAGCGGCTGTCTTACTGCTGGTACTTGCCGCTGGCTACGGCGCCTACCATCTTTTTTCTCGTCACGCGCCGGATGCCCCGGGCAAAATTACTCAGATCAGTCATTGGCACAAGCCGATCAGCCAAGCCATCATCTCGCCTTCTGGGCGCGCCGTGGCTTTCACTTCCTACGTGGGGGGTTACGACCAGATTTTCCTGATGCTGACTTCGGGCGGCGAGCCCTTACAACTTACCAGCGACGAAAGCGGCAAATCCCTCGACAGCTTCTCCGCGGATGAAAACCAGATCTATTATGCGCGCCAACTGGGCGCCTGGGAAGTGTGGGCAGTCCCTACGCTGGGCGGCACTCCCATGCGCGTGGTTGAAGGTAGTTCTCTGCAGCCGTCCCCCGATGGCCAGAGTCTGTTCTACATCAATCCGGGAACCAACGACATTTTGCAGGCGGCAGCCTCCGGCGCCGGCGGGAAAGTGGTCTGCAACTTCAAGGAGCTGGGGTTCACATCTCTGCGACTCCTGGTATTTCCCGATGGTGCGGACCTTCTGGTCATAGGCCACAAGCCCTCGAACGCGAAGGGAAACGTTGAGATGTACAAGGTGAATGTCGCCAGCCATAAGGCCGCGGATCTGGGAGCGATACCAAGCCAGAATCGTGCCAGCTGGGGGGAACCGGGCAAGACTCTTCTTTTCTCTCGCGACCTCAATGGGATCATCAATCTTTGGGAATACAACATTGAAACCAAGGCTGCCACCCAGCTTACTTCCGGTACCGGCCCGGATTTCCTGCCCATGCGCGATCCCACCGGCAAGGGGATCTTCTTCGTCAACGGCAAGGACTCCGGGTTCCTCTCGGTGTACGACCTGCAATCAAAATCCAGCCGCGACATTGCTTCCGAGTTAGCCACCCAGCCGACCATTTCTGCGGACGGAAAGCGGGTGATGTATCTCACTCAACCTGAGCCGCACATGACCGAGTTGTGGGTGTCGGACACGGACGGAAATAACCGAGCGAAACTGGCTTCGTCCGTGAGGCTGTCTGCCGGTGATTGGTCTCCGGACGGTTCGCAACTGGACTATGTGGACTCAGGCGACCCCGATCGACATTTCATCGTGAATGGGGATGGCAGCCATCTGCGCGAACTCCCACGGTCGGTGGCCCACATTGACTCCAGCACCTGGAGCCCGGACGGCAGGGACCTGTACCTTAGCGGCTTCCAGGATTCATCGACAACTTTGACGACCTGGAAGACCAGAGCCGACGGCTCGGGAGCGGAGCCATTCGATGAAACTTGCGGGTTCGCCATGGACGTGTCGCCCGATGGGAAATACCTGCTGATGCCTTTTCTTTACGGAGAAAAACTGGGGATCTACGAGCTTGGTCTTTCTGACAAGAAGTGCACGGTCCTGGTCCCGGGTGTGACAACCTTTTTCCCCCGCTTCAGCCACGATGGGAAATACGTCCTATATACAGTTTCTTCGCGCGGAGAGGTGATCCTGTATCGGCTTCCCTGGCTCAACGGCAAGGTGACGGGGCCGGCACAAGTGGTCTTGAAACTGCCATTCGCATTTTCGCAATATTTTGAAGGCAATGCCTACGACGTTGCCAGCGATCTTTCAAAAATCGTCTACACCCGGCCCGGCGGCCAGTTTGACTTGTATCTGCTCTCGCGCAAGTAGGTCCGCGGGGCAGGCCGGCCCTCGACCTCCTGCTCAGGGTTTTGTCTTCGATACCTGCCGCGTTCTTGCCGTGGAAACGAGTTGCACTCTCCCGGCTTTGCGAGCATGATGTTGACGTTGATCGGGAGACTGCCGCGACCCGGCGTGCCGGACCGGCGACCCTTACAGCGAGGTGAAATCCACCCATGAACTCCAAGAGCAGATTGGCCCTCGGGATACTCACGGCTTTGGCTATGTTGGGGCTTACGTATTTGGTTCCCAGAGGAAATCCGTTGCGAGACGCTCAGTTGGTTCTGTTTCCGGTGACCGTTGGGATATGGGCGATTTTCGTCTTGCTGTTCGTGAAATTGAAGTAGGAATCCCGAGACGATGGGCCATCGCCCTGGCCACCCTGCCAGTAGATTGTCTTTGACCTGCCTTCGACCTTGGTGTTGTTGAAGGTTTCCCGTGTACGTACAATGTTCCACGTGGAACACTTTGTACTGGCCTTACTGTACGTACAATAATGTAATAGATTGATTGTGTAAGAAAGGTTCGGTATCGAAGCGGACGATTTTTGAGCGGGGACGGGGTTTCAAGTCATTGATATTGATAATGCTCAGGGTCGTTTGTGGTTAAACGGCCACAGCCGGGTAGTTGTTACGCTGTACTTCTTACGCTGGGCGCTTTGCACAGGCCCGCCCAAGCAAAGCTTGGACGGGGCACCCTCGCGAGGTCAACTGATTGCGCTTGGGCGGGCCGCCCGCCATCCCATCCGGGCGGCGCGTTAACCGTACTTGAGCTCGGTGCTCTGTCCGACCTCGATAATATAGCCGTCAGGATCGCGGATGTAGCAGCGCGTCTCGCCGTACTTGGGTATTGGTTCCGTGATGAACTCCGCTCCTCGACTTTTCCATAATTTGTAGCACGCTTGAATATCCGCAACGCGGAAATTCATAAAGCTGTTGATGTGATTCGGGTCGGGGACGCTGAGCGTTACCGTCGGCTTATCCGGGGTCGGCCCGCCTCCAACGTTCAGAATCATCCAGATATTTGCAAGCTGAAGGTACGCAGGCGCGTTGCCGTCACCCAGGCTCAGAATGCGAGCGCCGAAGACCTTTTCGTAGTAGCGAGCCGATCGCTCGATGTCGGTGACGGTGAGAAAATGTGCGATGCTGATCCCGTCTCGCGGGGGCATCTCGTAGCTCTTTTGTTCGATTTGTACAGGGTTCATGGATGTCTCGGTCATGGATGACTCCAATCTCGATTCGGTGTCCGCCGAGTATGAGGCGCGGTGAGTGCGGTGCTCACAGTTGCTCTTATCAGCGGCACGTTAATTAAGCCAGAAGCGCAATGACAAGTCTATTGGACGAGCGTATCGACCATACTAAAGTAGGGATTGGCGGGTGGCCCATCCTTCGCATGCTTTTCGCGAAGGGTGGGAACCACAACTGCTGGCACGATGGGATCTAGCGCTCTTGCCCACACTGGAAACGATGCAACCCGCGTGCGATCCTAAGCTATCAGCAGCATCGTGCCCCACCCTTGCCAAAAACGCAAGGATGGGCCACCCGCCCACCCCTTCGGCTTCGCTCAGGGCAGGCTCTAACGTCGAAAAGCACGACGTTAGGACGGAGCACCTGGCCGCTAGACCGCGGACCTAAAAAGCAAAAACTCTTGTCTTGCCCTATTCCGCTTTGTTACACTTTCTGTGAGGTAGTTACCCAGAAGGGGAAATTCTCTCCGGTAGTTTTTCATTGCGAAAGCCCGCCCCGGCAGGGCAAAGAAGCTGGAAACGCTGATGACACACCTTCTATTCGCCGGGAGGAATAGGAGATTGATGTGTCAAAAGCCCCGTCGCGCTACTCCCGGTTTCTTCTTCAAGTGAAGCTTCACGCCCTTGAGACTGTAGGCGCCGTATTCGTTCTCGCCCTGCTTACAGATTTTGCGCTTAAAGAACTTCACCCTATCGTTGTATCCATTTGGCACACGCTCCATGCACCGTGAGTTTTTCTCCTGTGCTAATGGCGCGGGCTGGAATTCATTGCGCTACAATGCGGGCGCGTTAGCGTCACTACCTGCGGTAAGGTTCTATGTTGCCACCCGATCTCGTCGCGAAACTGAATGAGTGCGCCACGACCAACTTTATTGGCCCAAGGGATGTGTGGTTTTTTAGGCAGTCGATATTCAATTGGGCTGTGATCGGCGGCCTGGTACTGGAGGGCCCCGAATTGATATATGACATGCTCTCTATTGTCCGTGGCAACATCCGACGTTTCAGATATTCGGTCATCTTGTTGGAAAACCGCGTTGAATTTGCAAAGGTGGCCGCTTTCATCGGGTGGATTTTCATTATTATTGGACTGTTCGGGGAATTGAGAGCCGGGTCGAAAATAGCCGATTTGAGCTCCAGCATCCAAGAATGCAGTGATGCTAAGGTCAGGGAAGCCACGATAGAAGCAGGAGACGCAGCGGCATCTGCCAAGACCGCCCATGACGAAGCGGATGCAGTGGGGAAAGAAGCTGCTGCACTCAGAATCCAGTTAGGAGCAGTAGCCGGACGAGCCGAAGAAGTTGATTCAGACTTAGCCCGTACGCAATATCTACTCTCAGCCCGTTCGGTGACCGATTCCGATTCACTAACCAGACAATTGAAGCAATACAAAGGGCAGGCAGTGCATTTCGAGTCGTATAACAGTGACCCGGACGAAAGCCTGCTCTGTGGCGAACTATTGTTTGCGGCACGCAGGGCGGAGATGAGTACGGACCAAGACGAATGCGGCAGATTAATCCCGATAAAGAAACCCGGGGGACGGGACGTTCCCGGTAACTAACTGCCGAAAGTTTCATCACAAACAGGCAGTGAGCGCCATCACATCCAGACCACTCATCCCGTGCGAGAATGTTCGCTGCATGGGGCAGTGAGAGGTGTGCCTGTCAACCAGGACAACC
>DATFZT010000041.1:0-10917 GCA_035314185.1 Terriglobales bacterium | reverse complement strand
AAGTGGGATAGGTAGGTTTCGATCTGCGCGCGCAGGTTCTCATCGATTGGCATAGTATTGGCGCCGTGCGTGTCTCGCATTTCTTGCCGACGTCTTTCTTGCAGTAGTGGTGCAGTTTAAATCGGCTTTGAAAGGGCACGGCTTCACAGTTTGCGGAAAAACTCTGACTTCTCATCGAACGGGAAGGGCACGAGTTTACTCGTGCCGTTAAGTCGTTGAAAATGTGTCCGCGCTTTAGCGCCAGAGGTGTGCTCTTTGCACCATCGACTACTTTTTCCGCAAGCTCTTCAGCCGTGTCGCAAGCATCGTATTTTCATCGCGGCTTTAGCCGCTGAGGGACGGCAATTTCAAACTGCACCACTACCTTTTTTGCAGATGTCTTGACAGTCCGGAATGAGGATGCTAAAGTCCCTTTCGCCAGTGGTACGATCAGTGGACCAGTATAGCGCAGCTGCGCGATTCACGGGCTCACAGCCAGAGGCGCGATGCTGGCATAAGTCAACGGAACCAAGTTGTTCTGGTAGTGTGTGGTTAACGTCTAACCCGCCGTAACGGAGCTACTCCTATGGCTGCATCTCCAGCGTCTCTGATTCACCCCTCGCGAATTCCCAATCGTTGGGTTCAGTTGGTCGCAGGCATCGTCGCGATGATGGCGGTCGCGAACTTACAGTATGCGTGGACTCTATTCACCAAACCGATACAGGCCCATCTGCATGTGTCGCTGGAGGCCGTCCAGTGGACTATTGTTTTGTTCGTCGCCCTGGAAACCTGGCTGGTACCTTTTGAAGGATTCCTGGTAGATCGAATTGGACCACGATTCATGCTAGGTATAGGGGCAATCCTGGCCGGACTGGGCTGGATCGGATCCGGCTATGCTGAAAGTTTAAGGTCCCTCTACTTTTGGTACGGACTTGGCGGTATCGGCGCCGGGGCCGTCTATGGAGGAACCATTGGGAACGCGCTGAAATGGTTCCCGGACCATCGCGGTCTATGCGTCGGCTTGACCGCGGGAGCTTTCGGCATAGGCACTGCGACCACCATCGCTCCGGTTGCCGCCATGCTGAAAACCTCGGGCTACCAGCACACGTTCATCGTGTGGGGGATGATCCAGGGAGTCGTTGTGCTAGCTTCTTCCCTTTTCTTAGCCAGGCCGCCAGTGGGATGGACGCCGCCAAACTGGAAAGAGAAAGAAGCAAAGATCAAAGCCAAGGTGAAGACCTCTGCTCTCGACATGACGCCGTGGCAGATGCTGCACCAACCATCCTTCTATGTCATCTATCTGATGATGACCATGTTGGCCTTCGGTGGCATCGTGGTCACCGTACAACTCAACCCCATGGCGTCCTCATACCACGTAGATAAAGTCGTGGTGCTCTGGGGCATGACCGCATTGGTGCTGGCTATCACTGTCGATCGGATCCTGAACGGGTTGACACGTCCCTTCTGGGGATGGGTGTCCGATCATATCGGCCGCGAGAATGCCATTTTCATTTCCTTTATCCTCGAGGCAATGGCGGTGTACGCGCTGCTCCAACTGATTTCCCGTCCAATTTGGTTCGTTGTGTTATCAGGCCTGTGTTTCTTCGCGTGGGGCAATATTTACTCGTTGTTCCCGTCCATCACCGGCGACCTGTACGGAAGCAAATGGGCCACCACCAATTATGGGATCGTTTACACAGCGAAGGGCGTCGCCACGCTGTTTGCGGCTCCCGGCGCCGCTTGGTTGTTCGAGAAGACTGGGTCCTGGACGAAGGTCTTCTGGGCGATGATTATCTGCGATCTGATTGCTGCCTTCATGGCTTTGCTGTGGCTGAAGCCTCTGGCTGCCCGCGTCGTGAAGGATTCGGAGCGCACAGCTTCGAATCCGCAGGATATGACTACGCCGATAAAAGCTCGAGGAGTGGCCTAGCTAGGGGCTTCTTCCAGCGTGGACGTATTATGAGGTGACTAGCGCTTCGCTGCGCGAAGGCGTTCTTCGAGAGCCTTCACTTCGAGGTTCAATCCTTCGGGCAGATGGCTGCCGAAGTGGGCGAAGTGTTCCTTGATCAGCGGGACTTCCGCCAGCCAGCCCTCGATATCGACGCTGAGCAGCTCCTCGACATGAGCGCCTTTGATGTCGAGCCCGGTCGTATCGAGATCGGCGACCTCGGGAATGCGTCCGATGGGAGTGTCTTGTGCATGCACCTTACCGTCGCATCGTTCAAATATCCATTTCAACACGCGGCTGTTCTCGCCATAGCCGGGCCATAGGAATTTGTGGCTCTGGTCCTGACGAAACCAGTTGACGTAGAAAATCTTCGGCAACTTCGATGCGCTGGAAAGCGTTCCCATCTTGAGCCAGTGCGCGAAATAGTCGCCCATGTGGTAGCCGCAAAACGGAAGCATCGCCATGGGATCGCGCCGCAGCCGGCCGACTTGGCCAGTGATCGCGGCGGTCGTCTCGCTGCTCACCGTTGCACCCAGGAACGTGCCATGCTGCCAGTTGAACGCTTCGGTCACCAGCGGAACAATTCCAGCGCGCCGTCCACCGAAAAGAATGGCATCGATGGGCACGCCCTGCGGGTCCTCCCACTCAGGGGCAATCACCGGACATTGACTCGCGGGAGCCGTGAACCGCGCGTTAGGATGCGCCGCGTTGCGGCCCGAGTCTGGGGTCCACGGGCGGCGCAGCCAGTCGATTAACTTGGACGGCTTCTGCTCGGTCATTCCTTCCCACCACACGTCGCCATCGAGCGTCATCGCGCAATTGGTGAAAACGGAGTTTCTGGTTACACTGAGCATGGCATTGGCGTTCGATTTCATGCTCGTGCCCGGTGCCACGCCGAAGAAACCATACTCCGGATTGATGGCGTAAAGCCGGCCATCGGTGTGGAATTTCATCCACGCAATGTCGTCGCCGATCGCTTCCACCTTCCAACCAGGAATGGTCGGGATCATCATCGATAAGTTGGTCTTGCCGCAAGCTGAAGGAAATGCGCCGGTCATGTATTTCACCTGGCCAGACGGGCTGATCAGCTTGAGGATCAACATATGCTCCGCCATCCAACCTTCGTCGCGCGCTTGTACCGATGCGATGCGGAGCGCGTGGCACTTCTTCGCCAGCAACGCGTTGCCACCGTAACCAGAGCCGTACGACCAGATCTCACGCGTTTCCGGAAAATGGCAGATGTACTTATTCTCCGCGTTGCAGCGCCAAGTCTTGTCCGGCTGATTGGGCCCGAGCGGGGAACCGACCGAGTGCAGTCCGCGGACAAACTCGCCATCCTCGCCGAGAACTTCAAGCACGTGGCGTCCAACCCGGGACATGATGTGCATGCTGACCACGACGTATGCCGAGTCCGTGATCTCCACCCCGATCCGCGCAATGGGAGAACCGATCGGACCCAGGCTGTAGGGAATCACGTACATGGTGCGGCCCACCATCGAGCCCGCGAACAATCCCGCCAGCGTCTGCTTCATCTTTGCCGGATCTTCCCAGTTGTTGGTGGGGCCGGCCGCTTCCTGGGTTTGTGAGCAGATAAAAGTTTGATCTTCGACGCGGGCCACATCGGCAGGGTCGGAGCGGACAAGCACACTGTTCGGCCGCTTCGCCGGATCCAGCGGGATCGCAGTTCCGGTGAGGACCAGCAGCCGCAGCATCGCCTGATACTCCTCCGGCGAACCATCGCACCAGTGGACGCGGTCGGGCTTACACATCTGCGCTACTTCTTCGACCCAGCGCTCCAGCCTGTGATGCCGATGGTTACCCGAGGCTGCCCCAACTTCCATGGTGGTAGTGGCCATTGTGAACGTCTCTCCGTAGAACAAACGGCGGATTGCAGAACCCTCGCTGACAGTGGTTGACGGACGCGGAAAGCACCACCTGCAAGAAAACCCAGGCTGCTGGCCTCTCCCGCCAGCACAAACGCTATATTCTCTCGCACTTGGAATGATTATTCCAGCTAATGATTCTGCCGGTGATGTCCTAATTTAACTTTCTCACCACAGAGTCACGGAGACACAGAGAAACCCAACTGCTTGGCAAACCGTTCCCCCAAAATTAGGACACTGCCGTAGCACTCCGAACTACCGCACCGTAACAAAGTAATACGCGCTCATGACCACGCCGACGGCGATCACGACGCGCCGCACCATCCGAGGATCGGCTTTTTGCGCATAGTGCGCCCCGAACCATCCGCCTGCCAGAGCCCCCGCAATCATCACCCCGCACTGCGGCCAACGCACGGCGCCCGCAAGAATGAATATCAGCACCGCCGCGGCATTAATCACGACCGCCAGCAAGGTTCTGATCGCGCCCATGGCATGGACGTCACGCATCCCCAGCGCCGCCAACATTCCCAGGGTCATGAAGCCGATCCCGGCGCCGAAATACCCGCCGTAGATTGCGACCAGCAACTCAGCTATCGAAGTCACGGTGATCGCCTGCCATGACATCTTCTGCAAGTCATCCACCGCCGCAGTTGTGCCGGCGATGACGCGGATCGAGTTGCCGAAGGCGAACAGCAACGTGCCACCCAGCAGCAGCCATGGGACGAGGTGGAGAAAGGTATGTTGCGGCGTCTTGATCAGCAGCAACGCGCCCACCAGCCCTCCGACAACGCTAGTCAGCAGCAATGGAATCAACAAGCGCCGCGGCACGTTCAGCCGCTTTAAATACGCACCGGTGCTGGCCGCCAACCCAGGCCAGAGCGCGACCGTGTTGGTTGCGTTGGCCTGTACCGCGGGGACACCCGTCAACAACAGGGCGGGGAAGGTAACAAAAGTGCCTCCGCCCGCCACCGCGTTGAGCGTGCCGCCAATTATCGCAGCGAAAAACAGGAAGATAGCCTGGCTGAAGTGCAAGCGTGCAATTTACCACGGAAACCTTCCAGTGCACATTCGAGCCGGAAGGTGAACCAGTTCCCTGCTCCGGACCGACGCCTCAGGTTGGTCATGTCACGTTGAAGGGTGATCAATGTCGCCTTGAAGGGTGATCCATGTCCTTGCGGCATTTTGGGATCAGGATTGAAATGGCCTCGTCAGTCAATGGTCAGTCATCAGACCAATGCCAATAATGGGCACTGCATCACCAGCGAGAGTCGGGTTCGAAGCGATCCCCAGAAGTAAAGTCTACCAAGAGGTCGCCAAGCAGCTGGAGCGGCGCATTATAGAAGACCTCAAGCCTGGCGACCTGCTTCCCCCGGAACGCGAGCTGGTGCAGATGCTGGGCGTCAGCCGCGGCTCGGTGCGCGATGCCATCCGCAGCCTGGAACTGATGGGCCTGCTGGAGCCGCGCCAGGGCGTGGGCACAGTGGTTTGCCGTCCTGGTGCTGCGCCATCCAATCCGTTGGCTAACGCGCTTCTGGATAAGCGGAAAATGGTGGCGGAACTGCTCGACGTGCGCAAGATGATCGAGCCACCATTGGCCGCACGCGCCGCTCTCCACGCCACACCCGATGAAATCTCTGAGATGCAGGACATCCTCGTACGGCAGGAAGCGAAGGTGCGCGGCGGCGAGCTCGGAATCGAAGAGGACTCCGAGTTTCATTACAGCATCGCCCTGGCGTCCGACAACAACGTGGTCTTGAAAGTGGTGGACGTGTTGATGGATTTGTTGCGCGAGACGCGGGAACGCTCGCTGCAGGTGGAAGGACGGCAGGAAAAATCGCTTGCCGGTCACCGCCGAATTCTTTCCGCACTGAAGCAGGGCGATGCCGCAGCCGCCGAAGCGGCCATGCGCCGGCACCTGCAGGAAATCGAAAGTGTCGTACTAAAGAAATTGTAAAAGAATGGAGGTTGCAAAATGGGCCAGCTACTTGCGGTCGAAGTCATCTACCGAGGGGTCTTTCAGAAGACCCTGGCCAAGAACATAACGCGCGGCATTGTTTTAGCCGCGCATAACGAAGGCAAACTGGGCATTTCCTTTGGCCGTTATGGAGATGCTCCGGAGCGAAATGGGATTCCTGCAAAGAGTTTCGCGATCGTCGCCAACGACGAGCAGACACTCGAAGCCGGAATGGCGCAGTATGAGCCCAAGCAAGTCGACCTGACCGTGGTCGTCGATGACACGCTCTGTAAGGGCGCGGAGTCGTGGGCCTGGTACGGCCTGCAGCCCGTGCATCGCGCTCTCAAACCAGGGGGCACTCTCATCGTAATTTCTCTGGAAGACGCACCCGCTCTGCTGGAGAACATTCATCGTCGGGCAGAACCTTACAAGCTGGGCATTGTGAAAGGCGTCACCAGTTTCTCCGGCATGTGGGTTTTTAAGGATGACCACACCGACGTCCGCATTCTCGGCGTCATCGCCAAAGCGTTGCCGGAACTTTTCAGCCTGAAGTCGGTGGAGCAATTCATCAACGAAAAGCTGAAGAACTCCCTGAAGGCGACTTCGGCCCGCACCGCTTTCGAGCGCTTCACCGCGGTCGATGTAAAAGCGGGCGAGGGCAATCCCGACGAGCTGTTCAAGTTCGAACTGCCCGGGTGGGAAGACATGCGAGGCGGCGTCTCCATCAAGGGGCAGGCGCAGGGCGGCCCGTACGCGGACCCGGTGACCGGGCAAGTCGGCGGCTTCCGGCCATCCCGCAACGAGCTGTTCAAGAAGTACTCGACGCGCAGCATGCGGCCGGTGGTGAACTTCTCCACCTGCACCAAGTGCACGCTGTGCGGGCTCAACTGTCCGGACGCTTCTTTTGACCTCACCCCGGACGGAACTTACGATGCCAACCTCGAGTCGTGCTGCGGCTGCGGCATTTGCGAAGATGTTTGCCCGGTGAAGGATTGCATCACCATGGTGAACGAATCCGAATTCCACGGGAACGACAGTCAGTGGACGGCGTTCAAGAAAGATAAAGACGCCTATTTGAGCTGGCTGGAAACCACGATCGCGAAGGCCTCACCGATCGAGAAACGGTCTCACGGATTCCGTTATCGCGGTCAGTATCAAGAACAGGTTCCCGAAGCCCTGGAAGTTGCTAATAAGCGCTAGTGGCCCGGCGGCGAACCCGAAGACAAGGAGATTAAGATGGCGACACTAACACTACCGGTTGAAGAAAAAAAGAAAATCGATAGAAATGAACAGGAAGCCCTGATTACCGGCGCCGAGGCCATTGCGATTGCCTGCAAACTGGCCAACGTCGACGTAGTCACGGCTTACCCAATCCGGCCTTACGACACGGTCATGCAGTACATCAGCCAACTGGTGGCAGATGGCGAAATGGATTGCGAATACATCGTGGCGGAAGGCGAGCATTCCCAATTCGAAATCGTGAAGCACGCGTCAGTTTGCGGTGCACGCGTGTTTTGCGGTTCGAGCGGTGTGGGCTGGATGTACGCCATGGAAGCGCTGACCGTCAGTCCGGCTCTGCGCGTCCCCATGGTGTGCATGGTGGGCAACCGGGCGCTCGACGATCCCGGCGCCTTCGGTGTGGAACACAACGATGCCCTCGCCGTCCGCGACCTGGGTTGGATGTTGACCTGGGTTGACAGCGCGCAGGAAGCACTGGACACGGCTCTGATTGCCTATCGTGTGGCGGAAGATCGCCGCATTTTCGTGCCGCTGGCCATCAGTTGCGACGGCGCATTTCTCACTCACTCGCAAGCCCTGGTAAAGATCCCGGCGGCGGAGCTGGTAAAACAGTTCCTGCCCCGTTACGACCGTGGCGATCTGCTGCTCCATCCCGATAACGTAATTTCGGTGGCTCCACAGGCCAATGAAGACTGGGTCATGGAGATTCGACGGCAGAACTACCACGTCACCGAGATCGCCTGCGATGTGATTCGCGAAGTCTATGCCGACTTCGAGAAAACATTCGGACGCAAGTACGGCAATCCGTTCTTCGAAGAATATATGACCGAAGATGCGGAAGTCGTGCTGCTGGGCATGGGGACGATGTCTACGCCGGTGAAAGTGGCAATCCGCAAGTTGCGCGAAGAAGGCAAGAAAGTCGGCTTCGTGCGCCTGCGGTGGTTCCGGCCGTTTGCCGGTCCAGAGATTGCCAAGTGCCTGGAGCGCTTCAAAGCCATTGGCGTCATCGATCGCGACTTCTCGTTCGGTTCGCCGGACCTGAGTGGCGTGGTGGCGACGGAAGTTCGCTCTGCCATGTACTCCAGCAGCAGCACCAGACCGCCGGTCATTGGTTTCATCGGTGGCCTCGGTGGCCGCGAAATCACTGTGCCCGACGTGGAATCCGTGACCGATATCGTGTTCCAAGCCGCTAAAGGTAAGGCGCAACCCCTGACGCAATGGATTGGGCTGCGGGGATAACGCCAGTCGACGCGTGGCGTTATTCATAGCCGGAAAGGACAACAATTATGAGCACTAGCACATTCGTAGATGAAAAACCGACGCAAAACCTGGAACCCTTCAAGGGAGTAAAGAAGGTTCCACATGAGGAGTACTACACGTCCGGCCACCGCACCTGTCAGGGCTGCGAGTCTGCGCAAATCATGAAACTGATGGCGAAGGCTGCAGGTCCCAGAACCATCGTTCTGGGCAGCACCGGTTGCATGTACGTGGCGAACACCTCTTATTACTCAACCCCCTGGGGCGTCCCCTGGATGCACACACAACTGGGGAGTTCGGGCTCCAGCGCACTGGGAGTGGCGGCGGCATTGCGCGTCCAGATGCGCAAGGGCGTCATGAAGGATGAACCCATCAACGTCATCGCCTTCTGCGGCGACGGCGGCGGTGCGGACATGGGCTTGGGCGCCATCTCAGCCACCATGTGCCATCCCGATTACAACCTGCTGATCCTGATGTACGACAACGAGTCGTATGCCAACACCGACGTCCAGATTTCCGGGACCTCGCCGTATGGCGCGAACACCTCGTTCAGCACGCCAGGAAAAGTGAAACGGATCATGAATCACCGCTGGAAAAAGAACATGGCGCCGTTGATGATGGTTGGCCATCCCACGGTGAAGTATGTATCCACCATCTCTACCTCCTACCCACTGCAGGCGATGAACAGCGTTCGCAAGGCGCTGTCGGCCGGCGGCCCCACATTTATTCACTGCCTGAATCCCTGCCCTAAGGGCTGGGACTTCGACCCCGTGCTTTCCTTCCAACTGGGCGAACTGGCCGTGAATACCGGCATTTTCCCTCTGTACGAGGTGGAATGCGGCAAGCTGAAGCTCTATGGCAAGACCAAGGACATTGCGAGCGGCAGATTCAAACGTCTTCCGGTTCGCGATTACTTGCTCAAGCAGGGAAGGTTCGCGCACTTTATCGAAGAAGATATCGATTACTTCCAGAGCAAGATTGACGAAATGTGGAACAAGTGGCTGGTGCCGGGAATCATTCCGCTCCAGAAAGAAATCGAAGGTGAATAACCCGCCCGCCCCTCTAAGAGGGGCGGGTTTTTCATTTACCCGGACGTTTTCCGGCAAGGAGTAGAAACGACCAATTCTGACAATCAGGTAGGAGGACCCTATGGCCACGAATGTGACCTCCTTAGTTCGTATTGAACCCAAGATTCCCAACCGCTGGGTTCAAATGTGCGCCAGCATAATCGCGATGATGGCGATCGCGAATCTGCAATATGCCTGGACGCTTTTCACCAAACCCTTAACCTCAAGCCTGCACGCCACTTTGGCCGCAGTGCAAATCGCATTTGCTGCGTTCATCTTCTGTGAGACTTGGTTGGTCCCATTCGAAGGCTACCTGGTTGATCGTCTCGGGCCGCGGTTGATCATCGGGATCGGCGGCCTGCTCGTCGGGGCTGGCTGGATCGGTTCCGGCTACTCCTACACTGCAACCGGACTTTACATCTGGTATGCGATCGGTGGAATTGGCGCCGGCGCCGTTTATGGCGGCTGCACAGGCAACGTGCTGAAGTGGTTTCCCGACCACCGCGGACTATGCGCGGGCATCGTGTCTGGCGCCTATGGCATCGGCACTGCAGTGACTGTCGCCCCGATCGAGAAGATGATCATTGCTTCCGGCTATCGGCACACATTCGTCTTTTGGGGTATCGTGCAGGGCATCATCGTGACCCTGGCGGCCATGTTTATCGTGGCGCCACCGAAGGGGTGGCTACCAAAAGCCTGGAAGCATGTCGCCAGAGTCCATCAAGCGAGCGTTGACATGACTTGGTTGGAGATGCTGAGGCAACCGTCCTTTTACCTCATCTACGTCATGATGACGTTGGTGGCGTTCGGCGGCCTGGTCGTCACTTCGCAACTGAAAGAGATTGCCAGTTTTTACAAAGTGGACAAGATCATCATTGCCTGGGGCCTGTCGGCTGCAATTCTGGCGATCCAGTTGAACCGCATTGTAAATGGCGTAACGCGTCCTCTGTGGGGGTGGATCTCCGATCACATTGGCCGAGAGAACGCCATGTTCACCGCTTTCCTGATCGAAGGTCTTGCCGTATACGGATGGTTGCAGACCATTCACCGGCCGGTGATGTTCGTCCTATTGTCCAGCTTGGTCTTCTTTGCCTGGGGCGAGATTTTCTCGCTCTTCCCTTCCATCACGGCGGACCTTTACGGCAGGACATGGGCCACGACGAACTACGGCATTGTCTACACCGCGAAAGGCACGGCAGCCATTTTTTCTGCTCCGGTGGCGGCGTACGTGATGCTCCGGACAGGCTCGTGGGTGCCGGTGTTCTACGTCATGATTGCCTGCGACATTACCGCCGCCTTCATGGCCTTGCTGTGGTTGAAACCAGTGGCAGCGCGTGCCATAGCCAAAGCTGAGGGACTGGCACTGTCAGCGGCATTGGCGCGAGCCGCCGCGACCGAAACCAAAGAGGCTGAGGACGAGAAACACCTGGCGAAGGTTGGGTAGTTATTGGCTGGGAACGGCCAGGACAAGAGGCAACGATGCGGGGAACTGGAGCCGATCGCCCCGATCAGCTTGAGAAAGGCGCATTAAGCGCCTTCCCCCGCCTGTAAGCTGCTGCCGAGATTGGGGAGGTAAACGTCAAGTCTAGC
>DATFZT010000040.1:0-5471 GCA_035314185.1 Terriglobales bacterium | reverse complement strand
CCAAATATTTCCCGCATGATTTTTAACGGTGGATAGTTCACCTTTTGGAAAAATCGCGTCTCCTGTTTGGGCTTGGGACTGGAATACGATGATTATCGCAAAAGCGACAATCTGAAGTTTTGTGAATGATCTTCTCATTCTCATCTCCTTGTGCTGTGCTTTTATCTCCGGTAACCTGCGCGGCGGATTATAAATGACGTAACCAGGGCGATTTCACTCATTGACCCAGTGACCAGTGTTTTGAGTGTAATGATTCCATAACAATGTCGGCTCCCAGGCCCGAGTAAACTTTGGAGGCGCAAACCAACCAAAGGGCTCGGAGGAAAGGAGCCGAACATGCTGATTATAGGTTGTGATTATCATCCGGGCTTCCAGCAAATTGCATTTGTGGACACAGAAACAGGTGAGTGCGGGGAACGGCGACTGACTCACCGCGAGGAAGCCGAGCAGTTTTACAGGACGCTCAAGGAACGAAAGGTGCGTATCGGGATGGAAGCCAGCGGACACGCACGCTGGTTTGAGCGTCTGCTGGGCGACTTGCAGTTTGAGTTGTGGATCGGGGACGCGGCCGAGATCCGGACGAAGCGAGTACGCAAGCAGAAGACCGATCGCCAGGATGCGCAGTTGTTGTTGACGCTTCTGATGGAAGATCGTTTTCCGAGGATATGGGTCCCGGATGCAGCGAATCGGGATCTGCGGCAACTGCTGTGGCATCGGCATCGATTGGTGCAGATGCGCACGCGCATCATGAACCAGTTGCATGTGGTGGCTCTGAACGAAGGAGTCCGCCGCAAGAAGGCACTGTGGCGGCCGGCAGGTCGCAGTGAGCTGGAATCGTTAGTGCTCGCTCCATGGGCACTCCGACGTCGTCGAGACCTGCTCGACTTATTCGACCAACTGACTCCGAAGATCCAGGGCTTGACGCGAGCGCTGGAGGAGGAAGTGGAGAAGCGGCCCATCGCGCGGCGACTTATGACGCATCCCGGAGTCGGAGTGCTGACGGCGTTGGCCTTCGAGTTGGTGATTGGCACTCCGGCACGTTTCGGTTGTGGCAAGCAGATCGCCAGCTATGTAGGCCTGGTTCCTACGGAGGAATCCAGCGGGGATCGGCGGCGCCTGGGACACATCAGCAAACAAGGCAACGCGCTGTTGCGGTTCCTGCTGGTGGAAGCGGCCCAGGTCACAGTGCGCAGTGAAGGGCAGTGGCGGAGTAAGTTTTTCCACCTGGCCATGCGGCGGGGACGGAAGATCGCGAAGATCGCCATGGCCCGTAAACTGGCGGTGCATCTGTACTGGATGTGGCGTCAGGGTCTGGACTATGGTCAGTTTCGAAAGCTCGGTTCGCACGCGGGAGAGCCCGTACATCGCCATGGTGTGCAGTAAATCACCGACGTAATGATTGGGCATCCCGCTCCCCTTCGCAGGGGAGTTCGAAGTAGTAATCATGATCGCAGTTGGGATCGAAGAGATGGATGGGTCGGACTGAGTGCCTGACCCCAACGATTAGAAGCGAGCCCAGGTTGGAAAGCGCAAACCACCCACGAGAGCGAAATGGCGCTCTTCTTCGAGTGCATGCCGCTGTGTGCTCAAAAAGTGCTTGACGCCGCCGACATTGTTAGAGATGGCGGATGTTACGCCGACAGTCCGAAACCGTCCCAGACAGACTGCGCTATGTCGATTTGCCAAAACCCTTCGTGATGGCGTCCTTGATGCAATCGGCAGCGTGTGCAGTAAAGTCTCCAATCGGCCTCTCGGCGAAGCTCCTGACGGCGTTCATCAGACCGATATTGCCCTCTTGGATTAAGTCCAGCAGCGGTGCACCGGAGGCCGAGTGTTTTTCTGCGATGCTCACGACCAACATGAGCTGACTTTCAATCAATCTCCTCGCGACATTTTCCCGTTGTTCATCCCAATCACCCGAATGGCCCAGTTCCCGAAATAACTCTGTCTCTTCCGTTTTGGTCAGAGGCTCAACTTTACCGACTTCGAGGACGTAAACTGCTACCGGATCATTGGGATCATGGTTGTCCATGTGCGTCGTCTCCATCTAACTCAGAACTGCGTCGTAGCAAATCCGTCTTACTTTGCCGCCGGCTCCGCCGCCGCTTTCAGCGGCAGCGTGATGGTGAACACCGCGCCTCCACCCGGAGCCGAGGCGGCATCGATGTTGCCTTGATGTTCGCGCAGCACGGTTTTGCAGATGCTCAGGCCCAGGCCGGTGCCGCGGCCGGGGCGCTTGGTGGTGAAGAACGGATCAAAAATGTGCGTCAGGTTTTCGGTTGCGATTCCGGGGCCATCGTCCTGGAACACGATCCATACCGAGTCGGGCTTGCGGCCCATGCGCACCCGAATCGTGCCTTTCTCCCGGCTCTCGCGGATGGCCTGCTCCGCATTCAGCAGCAGGTTTAAGAAGACCTGCATCAACTGATTGGGATCGGCCTCGACCGGAGGCATCCCCGGTTCTGGCAGAAAGTCTACCGTGATGTTGCTCTTGCGCAGGGGATACGCTTGCATCTGCACGGTACGCTGCACGAGTTCATTCAGATCGACCTGGCTGCGTCCCGGAACCGGCGGGCGGGCGAAGTATTGCAGGTTCTGCACGATTTCAGCAGCGCGGCGCGCCTGCTGGTGCAGGATGGCAATTTGTTTGCGGGCGCCTTCGCTGGTCTCGCCTTCCTGCAGCAGTTCGGCCATGCCTAGAATGCTGGTCAGCGGATTATTGAGCTCATGCGCAAAACCGCCGATCATTTGCCCCATGGCCGCTAGGCGTTCGCTCTGAATAATCTGCTGCTCCAGTTTTTTCTCTATGGTCACATCGCGCACGGAGATGATCACGCCCGCTGGTTTCCCTTCGGCATCCAGCAACGGACTCGCCATGCCCAGCATCGTGCGCCAACTGCCGTCGTGGTGCCGGGAACCGTATTCGCATGAAATCAGCGAACTCTGACCACTGGCGACGGTGCGGTAGATCTCGGCCAGTTCCGGGGAAGTATTCTCCGAGTCGTCGACGTTTTTGCCCATGAGGTGTTCCGGCCCGAACCCAAGGAGCTCGCCGATGCGCGCGCTCACGAATGTGTACTGCCCCTTCAGATCGAGCACCAGAATCAGATCGGGGAAGCTTTCCAGCAGGTGCTGCCGGAATTCTTCCTGCCGCCGCAACTGTCGCTCCAGGGCATGCTTCTCGGTGACGTCCACCAGCGTGCCCTGATAACGGATAATGCGCCCCTCCAGCATTACGCCGGTCGACGAATCGACGCACACCGCGACTCCGCCATCTTTTTTTCGGAGTCGAACCTCTCGAGTGCGTGTGCGTCCGCTCTGGCTTCCACCGTGTCCCAGCGCGGGCTCTCCGCCGGGATCCGCGCTCAGTTGCTCGGGCGGCAGGTTGAGCAATTCTTCCTTACTCGCGTAGCCCAAAATCGTCACCAGCGCCGGGTTCACCTCGAGCAGCTTGCCTTGCGAATTGCTGATGTACACGCCTTCCTGCAGAGATTCGAACAATTGCGTGAAACGCTGTTCCTTTTCCCGATGGCTGGTGACGTCGCGCGCCAGAACACTTGCCCCGGTCACATCATCGCCCTTGACGATAGCGTTGATGACGCAGTCGTAATAAAGGCGCCGGAAGCCGTTCTTAAGGTGGACCTCGACCACTCCCGACCAGTTCCGCTTCTCCAGGAACCGTGCCAGGTCGGCGGGCACCTCGGTACGCAGCGGCGCGGCCAGGAATTCATCAAGTTTGTGGCCAACCAGTTGGGGATAAGCCAGACCGAGAATCTCTGCGGTTCGGCGGTTTACCGTTCGCAGGGTTCCGTCGAGTGAGATCGCGAGCGCCACTTCATCCAGAGAATCGATCAGATCCTTGAAGTTGCGCTGCGACTTCATGATCAGCTGGCCCAACTGGTCCAGTTGTTCTTCCGAGGGCGTGACTCCCGCCCGGTCCTGAAAGCCTTTCAGAATCTGCTTGAGCTCGGAAACTTCGCGCTTGCGCCCGAAAGCGTAGGCGGCAAAAAGGATGGCCAGCACGAAGAGTCCGGCCGGAATTGCCCACAACCGGTAAGGGAGGTCTTTCAACTGTTCCCACGACAACGCCGCCACCGCTGCCGCCATCAAAACGAGCAGAAGGAGTGCCCATCGCCACAACTGGCTCTCTTCCCGCTCCAGCCGGTTGGGCGGCAGATCGGGCCGGTTTGAAGTGGGATCTTCGTTGGGCATGGGGGAACTCCGCGTTTCCGCGGATTGCCTTAGGTTAGCACCGAAAACGGCAGTTCACGAACAGAACGTGTTTGCCGTTCCATCACGGTTACCGGGTGATGCCCATCACAGCGTTCCGGATTTGGGCCGGCTATGATGACGACAGGAATCTCCCATCCGCGTTGCCCCCTTTGTGTGCCCACTGGTGCCCCTATGCTCTATAAGACCCTGAGTGCTGCCGTATACGGCATTGACGCGAACATAATCGAAGTAGAAGTGGACGTTTCTGGCGTCAAAATGACGGAAGACCACTTTCACACGGTGGGGCTGCCCGATGCTGCCGTCCGCGAAAGCCGCGACCGAGTGCGCTCGGCGCTGAAAAATTGCGGCTACGACATCCCACCCACGCAAATCACCATTAATCTGGCGCCTGCCGACATCCGCAAGGAGGGTTCCGGCTTCGATCTGCCCATGGCGCTGGGCATCCTCGGCGCTTATGGCGGTCTGAATAAGAAGGAGATCCCCGACGCGCTGTTTGTGGGCGAGCTTTCGCTCGACGGAAGCCTGCGTGGAGTTCGTGGCGCTTTGCCCATCGCGATCGAGGCGCGTCGAACCAAGGTGAAACGCATGATCGTGCCCGAAGTCAATGCTCGCGAAGCCGCCATGGTCGGAGGGGTTGAAGTCTTTCCCGTCAAGTCTCTGCTCGACGTGATTCACTACATCAATTCCGGCAACGGCGTTTCGCGCTTGCAGGTCGACACCGATCAACTGCTCAGCCAGGCGCAGCAATTCCACGTGGATTTCAAAGACGTTCGCGGCCAGCAGACGGCCAAGCGCGCTCTGGAAGTCGCTTGTGCCGGCGGCCACAACATTCTGATGATCGGGCCCCCGGGATCCGGGAAAACGATGCTCGCGAAACGCATGCCGACCATCCTGCCGCCTTTTACTTTCGAAGAGGCGCTCGAGACCACCAAGATTCACAGTGTGGCGGGCGTCCTCGACGCGCGCGCCGGGTTGGTTGGCGTGCGTCCTTTCCGCGCGCCTCACCACACCATCTCCGACGCGGGGCTGATCGGCGGCGGCGCGATCCCGCGGCCGGGGGAGGTTTCGCTCGCCCACAATGGGGTACTTTTTCTGGACGAGTTCCCCGAATTCCCGCGCAACGTTCTTGACGTCATGCGCCAGCCGCTCGAAGACGGAACCGTTTGCATCGCACGAGCCGCCATGTCGCTGACCTTTCCCGCGCGCTTTATGCTTGCCGCCGCTATGAATCCGTGTCC
>DATFZT010000039.1:0-9766 GCA_035314185.1 Terriglobales bacterium | reverse complement strand
TATCCATTTCGTAAGGACCAAACAAGGTGCGGCGCGCCGACGAACCGAAGCAACGTCAGCGCAAGAAGAAAAATGCCCGCCAGTCGTTCCTTGCTTCGATTAAGTTCGGCTGACGTCATGCGGAGCCTTCCAGACGTCCCCGATTCTATAATTGCCGGGTCCAACATTCATGATCCCTCTTGCCGACAAGCGCCTGCTGTTCGCCGCGATCCTCTTCTTCGGCCTGCTGGCCATGACCGCCCGCAGTGCCACCGATCCTGATCTCTGGTGGCATCTGCGCACCGGGCAATGGATCGTGGAAACCGGGCACGTTCCGCATTCCGACCCTTTCTCCTTCACCCGCGCCGGGCATGCTTGGGTGTCGCATGAATGGCTGTCGGAGGTCGTGTTTTACGAACTCTGGAAGCACGCCGGCCCCCCTGCCCTGATCGTATACTCCGCGATGATTACGACAGCAGGTTTTTTGCTGCTTTATCTGCGCTGTCCGGGAAGGCCGCACTGGGCAGCCGCCGCCACTGCCCTTGGTGCTCTGGCTTCGGCTCCCTCATGGGGCGCGCGGCCGCAGATGTTCACCTTTACTTTGGCCAGCCTTCTTCTATGGCTGCTCGAAGCTGGCGAGCATCGCCCCCGGCTGCTCTTCTGGATACCACCGCTGTTTCTCCTCTGGCTAAACCTGCACGCAGGATTTGCGCTCGGCCCCGCGCTGTTGGCGGCCTACGGCGTCGGCCTGATGATAGAGACTGCCCTAGGCGGCACACCCTGGCCGCAGGCGCGGCCTATGCTCCTGAGAGTGCTGCTGCTCTTGCTGGCTTGTTTGGCACTCGTGCCTCTCAACCCCAGCGGCGCTCACCTCTATCGGTATCCGTTCGATACTTTACACTCGTCCGGGATGCGGTCGCTCATCGGCGAGTGGCACTCGCCCGATTTCCATGCCGCCCTTTATCGCCCGTTTTTGCTGCTATGGCTGCTCCTTCTGACCGCTCTCGCCAGTTCCCGCTCGCGCCCCAGGGCACGCGTGATCGTGCTCCTCATCCTTGTTTCTTTCGCCGCTCTGGACGCCGTCCGCCACATTCCAATTTTCGTTTTGCTGGCGATACCGGTGATCGCCGCGGCCCTCCCGGCGGTTTCCCATGTCTTGAAAAGCGCGACACGTGGGGCACCCGTGTCTTCGCGCTTCCAGCCATTTTTCAACGTGGGGGTAGTTATTCTGATCGCTGTATTTGCCTTGGTGAAATGGGGGAGCCTGGCCCGCAACCAGGATGCCCGCGAGGCCGAGAAGTTTCCCCAAAAAGCGGTAGCGTTCCTGCGCGCCGACAGCCATCCAAATCCTCGTCCCCAACCCCAAAGACTTTTCGTTTACTACGACTGGGGAGGCTATGCGATCTGGAACCTTTATCCCGAATATCGCGTGTTCGCGGACGGCCGTGCCGACCTTTATGGCGATGACCTACTCCGCCAGTCGATTAAGACCGTGCTGGAACTCCGCACCGGCTGGCGAGACGTTCTCGACCGTTGGAAGGTGGAGGTGGTGCTGGTGCCCCCTTCCTGCGCGATCGCTCAGGCCCTCCTTCTCGACGCCAATTGGCATGCGGCATTCAGCGACTCTAAGGCGATTGTCCTGCTCCGGACGCATCCTGCCGTCGAAAATTCCGGCATTTTCGAGAGAAGCAGCGTCAGCACGGCAATAAAGTGAAAAAATGTTTCCCACAGCCATCCGAATCTGCGAAACTAAGGCCCATAGTATGGTCCCCACGCTGGTCTCGGGTTGGGAGCTTCTAGTGCAAGACCGAAGGAGCCTCGGATGAAAGATTTAGCTAAACTCTTGTGGCGCAATGAGGAAGGGCAAGACGTCGCGGAATACGCGGTCATGCTGGCCGTTATTCTGGTGATCGTGATCGGCACCGTCAAACTGATCGGCACCAATGCGAACAACGTGTTCTCGGCGGCGGCGAGCAGCATCCAATAGGCCGCAGGCGCCAACTGAGTTGGCCGTGGCAACGCATGAGTAATGAGTCAATGAGTAAATAGGTAAGTAATGACTCCGGCGTTGTCCCGGAAGGAGCGCAATGAACCGAAGCCGTCTGTTGATGATCGGAGGCTTGGCCCTGGCAGTAGGCATGCTTGTCGCCTTTACCGTCTATAACCGGCTGCGCACTTTTACAGGTTCAACCAGCAGTGAGCGTGGAGTCGCGGTCGCGGTCGCCGCCCGCGATATTCAGGTCGGAGTCAAATTGGCAGCCGACGATGTCCGCATGATTACGGTTCCGCAATCGGCGGTCCCTCCCGGCGCCTTCTCCGGAACCTCCCAGATCCTGAGCCGCGGCGCGGTTCTGCCGATAGGTAAAGGCGATTTTATTCTGGCCAGTAAGCTCGCTGCGATGAACGCCGGAGCCGGTCTGCCCTCGATGATCCCGCAGGGAATGCGCGCCGTTTCGGTGCGTGTCAACGATGTGGTTTCGGTGGCGGGCTTCGTGCAACCGGGCACGCGCGTGGATGTGATGGCTACCGGTGATCAAGGCGGGGGCAACGACCGTCAAACCACCACCGTCCTCGAAAACGTCGCGGTCATCGCCGTCGGCAAGAGTTTGGACCGCAACGCTTCCGCCGATGCCCAGACCGCCCCGGTGATTACACTCCTGGTCTCTCCCGACGACGCGCAGAAGCTGGCGCTGGTTTCGCAGGAAGGACGGATTCAGCTGTCATTGCGCAATCCGCTCGACACAAAAATGGGAGGCATCGGCGCTACCCGGACAAGCTCGCTCTACCTGGGCGGAACGCCCGTGGCGGCCGCATCCAAGCCCAAAGCGCACAAGGTGATCATGACCAAACTTCCGGCGCCTCCACCAGGAACCTATCAGGTAGAAATGATTCGCGGCAGCAAACGGGATGAGACCAAGTTTGAAGAAAACAAGTGATTCTGAGCCCTCGATACCGCAACCATTCGCATCCGTTCGTTGCCTCGACGGATTTGCTCGTGCATCCTCGCAGAGGTCCGAATTCATGAAAGGTCTTACGCTCGCCGCGGCCGTTTTGCTGCTCGGTGCGACAACAGCTTCGGCTTCTTCGCAGAACCAGGACACGCCCGCAGTGCCTCCTCCCAATCCCGCGGCCGCGCAACCTTCCTCAACAACCACGCCCGCATCCAGCCAGAGCGTTACCCCAGGTGCAGCTCCGCTGCGCGTGATGGTGGGTAAGTCTCTCTTGATTAACACTACAGAGAGACTGAAGCGTGTCTCCGTGACCGACCCCGCCGTGGCCGACGCGTTAGTCGTCACCCCCACCCAGGTGCTGGTCAATGGACTCTCTCCGGGTGAGGTTTCCCTGCTCATCTGGGATGAACTGGAGCGCTCCCGCAGCTTCGATCTTCGCGTCGATGTCGATATCACTGCTGCCACCGAGGAAATGCATCGCCTTTTCCCCGATGAGCAGATTACCGTGACTCCTTCGCGTTCCGCGATTGTTCTCTCCGGTCACGTAACCACCGAGGACGTCTCCAAGCATGCCGGTTTGCTCGCCTCGGCCTATTCCAAGAATGTGGTGAACGTGTTGACCTTCGGGCCGGTCGGCGCGGAAGAAGTGCTTCTCGAAGTCAAGTTTGCTGAAGTCGATCGCACGGCCATGACCCAACTGGGCATCAATCTGCTTTCGACCGGCGCTGGAAACACGATCGGCACCATCACCACCGGCCAGTTCGGCGGTGTCAGCGGCATCGGAACCATCAACGATCAGGGAACGGGCGCCCCATCTTCCACTTCGGCGACGGTATCGAACGTACTCAACATGTTCTTCTTCAATCCCCAGGTCCATCTGGGTGCGGTGATCGAGGCCCTTAAGACGCAAAACCTTCTGCAGATTCTGGCCGAGCCCAACCTGGTCGCGATCAATGGCAAGGAAGCCAGTTTCCTTTCGGGAGGAGAATTTCCCTTTCCGGTGGCGCAGCAAAACGCCAGCGGAATCGCCACCGTCACCATTCAGTTTCGCGAGTTTGGCGTGCGTTTAAGGTTCACCCCCGTGATTCAGCCGAACGGCAACATCCACCTGCACGTGATCCCCGAGGTCAGTACGCTCGACTTCGCGGATGCGGTCACGGTTGCCGGAACCACCATACCCGCCATCAGCACGCGCAAGGCGGATACGGAATTCGAATTGCAGGATGGTCAAAGCTTCGTCATCGCCGGCCTGCTGGATAACCGGGTCACAAATATTGACAACAAGATTCCGTGGCTGGGCGATATTCCGATCCTCGGCAATTTCTTCAAAAGCAAGAGCGCTCAGAAGAGTAACTCGGAATTGATGGTTCTATGCACGGTGCGCCGGGTTTCGCCTTATACCCAGGCGCCGAAGGGCCCTGTGATGCCGGTGCCGAACCTGGATCCAGCCAAGTTCGATAGCAAGAAGTCTAAGTGAGGCATTGAGACATTTAGTCACTGATACATTGAGTCATTGAAAATCGGCCAGAGGGTTTTAATGATTCAATGCCTCAATGATTTAATGATTCAATGTCTTTAGAGGTGGGGAGTCATGCCGGAACTGTCAGTAGCCGTGTTCGCCACGGACAATGACCAGCGCGCCGTTTTGCAGGTCCTGGTGGATCGCACCGGCGTGGCTCGTACCGTGTGCAGCAACCCGACCTTGCCTGCGGCTGCCCACGATCCGGTTATCCGCAAAACGCAATCCTTCGCGCCCGACGTGGTGCTGGTGGATATCGCCAGCGATGGCACCACCGCGGCGCTGCGGGCAATCGAGTTGCTGCACCAGGAACTTCCCGATTCAGCCGTGTTTGCCGTCGGCCCCATGACCCATCCGCAGTTGATTGTCAGTGCCATGCGGTCGGGTGTGCGGGAATACATTGAGCGCCCCACCACCACCACGGATCTACTGGACGCCTTCGTCCGCCTCACCACTCGCCGCAAACCCGTGCGCGAAGGTTCACGCGGGAAGGTGTTCACCATAGTCAATGCGAAAGGCGGCAGCGGAGCGACCACCGTCGCCGTCAATCTCGCGCTCGCCCTGCAGGCGGTTCACCACAGCACGGCGCTCGTGGATTTGGCGCCCCTGGGTCATTGCGCCCTGCATCTCAATCTCAAGCCCACCTTCACCGTCTCCGACGCCATCACCAATCTGCACCGCCTCGATGCGTCCCTGCTCGAGAGCTTCATGGCACGTCATGATCGCGGATTGCAGGTGCTGGCCGGCGCCGTGGCTCCCGTTCCCATCGAGCCCTCCGCTTCCGATTTTGCCCGCCTCTTCGACACCATGGCGGGCCAGTTTCACTACATTGTCGTGGACGCTTCCTCCCGTCTCGACAGCGCCACTCGCCTGGTCAGCAACTTGTCGGAGAAAATTCTGCTCATCGCCCACGCCGATGTCGCGTCCCTCTGGAGTGCCGGAAGAGTGGCCCAGTATCTCGGCGAGACCGGCTCGCGCGACCGTTTTTCCCTGGTGCTGAACCGTTATCGCAAAGTGGCCGGCTTCAATGAAGCCGAGACCGAGGCCGCCATTGGCGCCCCCGTACTCTGGCGGATTCCCAATCAATACTTCGCTGTCTCGAGCGCCATTGATCGCGGCGTTCCCTTGATGCAGCAGGGAAGCACCGAAATTTCCCGCTCCATTTCCGGCCTGGCCGAATTCTTGACCAGAGACGATTTAGACGTGAAGCGCACAGCCTGGTCGTTGTTCAAAACGGTGTAGATTAGCTCTTAGCCTTTAGCCAAAAGCCAGAAGCTAACAGCTAAGAGCATGGTTTATTTATGGCCAATCTGCAAGCCTTCGAACGGAACGAGTACCAGCAGGTCAAGGCGGACCTGCACCGCAAGATTCTCGATCGCCTGGACCTCGAGAAGCTCGGCCGCTCCACCGGAGATTCCGCGCGCGAAGAAGTTCTCATCCTCATCCGCAGTTCGGTGAACGGCGAGGCGGTCCCGCTCAGCTTCGCCGAGCGCGAGCAGTTGTCGCGCGAGATCCTCGACGAAATCTTCGGCCTCGGCCCGCTCGAGCCGCTGCTCAAAGATCCCACCATTTCCGACATTCTCGTCAACCGCTTCGACCGCGTCTACATCGAGCGCGCCGGCAAGCTGGAAATCACCGGCCTGTCATTCAAAGACAACCAGCACTTGATGCAGATCATCGACCGCATTGTCTCCCGCATCGGCCGCCGCGTCGACGAATCTTCGCCCATGGTCGATGCCCGCCTGCAGGATGGCTCCCGCGTCAACGCCATCATTCCGCCCCTGGCCCTCGACGGCGCCTGCCTCTCCATCCGCCGCTTTGGCCGCGATCCGGTAACCGCCCGCAACATGCTCGAGAACAAGACCCTCACCGAGCCCATGCTCGAACTGCTCTCCGCCGTAGTCAAAGGCCGCCTCAACGTGATCATTTCAGGAGGAACGGGCGCCGGCAAGACGACCGTTCTCAATGTTCTTTCCGGTTTCATCCCGGATACGGAGCGCATCGTAACCATCGAAGACGCGGCCGAACTGCAGCTCAAACAGGAACACATCGTGCGTCTGGAAACCCGCCCCCCCAACATCGAGGGCAAAGGCGCAGTCCGCATGCGCCAGCTCGTCATCAACAGCCTCCGCATGCGCCCCGATCGCATCGTGGTCGGCGAGGTGCGCGGCGAAGAAGCCTTCGACATGCTTCAAGCCATGAATACCGGCCACGAGGGTTCGCTCACCACCGTCCACGCCAACTCGCCGCGCGACGCCCTGGCCCGCATCGAGAATATGGTCTCCATGGCCAATCTCAACATTCCCGAGCGCGCCATTCGCCAGCAGATCGCCAACGCCGTCCACGCCGTAGTCCAAGTCGCGCGTCTTTCCGACGGTTCGCGCAAGATCATCACCATTTCCGAGGTCACCGGAATGGACGGAGAAATGATCACGCTCCAGGACATTTTTGTCTTTGACCGCAGCGGCATTGATGAGAGCGGAAAAGTCCGCGGCGTTTTCCGTTCCACCGGACAACCGCCCCACTTCGCCGAGCGCCTCGCCACCGCCGGTTGTCGCCTGAGTCCTGCGATCTTCGAGTCCCGGATGGAGGTCTAGCGGATGCCTCTCCTGATTGCCTTCCTGGTGTTCGTGGTGGTCACCATGGCGGTCTTTGCCGGAATGTCTTTGTTCGACGAGCGCAAGGCCCAGTCTCGCGTCCTTCGCGATCGCCTCTCCACTGTTCAGGAGCCAACCGAACAAGCCGCGCCCGACATGGCTCTTCTGCGCGACGAAGTGCTCAGTAAAATACCCGCCTTCGACACCTTTCTGCGCCGCTCTGAGCGCGTTTCAGCTCTGCAAAAGGTGCTGGCTCAAGGCAATGTCGACGTTCGCGCCGGAAACTTCCTCATGCTGTGCGCCGTGTCGGCCCTGGTATTCGCGGTCATCGCCTTCGTCGCCGGCGGCAACATGATGTTCGGATGGGCCGGCGCTCTGCTCGGTTTTTTTATTCCCTACGCCTACGCTTCCCACATGCGCACCAAGCGCTTCCAGCAATTTGAGGAGAAGTTTCCCGAAGCCATCGATACCCTGGCCCGCGCCGTCCGCGCCGGACACGCCTTCACTACCGCTCTCGAAATGATTGCCAACGAAGTTTCCGAACCCGTAGCCGGAGAATTCCGCCAGCTCTACGAAGAACAAAAATTCGGCCTCCCCGTACGCGACGCCCTGCTCAACCTCGCCGACCGCATTCCTCTAGTCGACATCAAGTTCTTCGTCACTGCGGTGATGTTGCAGCGAGAGACGGGCGGCAATCTAGCCGAGATTCTCGACAACCTCTCCTACGTCATCCGCGAACGCTTCAAAATCCTGCGCCAGGTCCGCGTCCACACCGCGCAGGGACGCCTCACCATGGTCCTGCTCATGGCTCTGCCGCCGACCATCGTGGTGGTCATGCAACTCCTGAACCCAGGCTTCATTCGCCCGCTTTTCACCGACCCCATAGGACATGCTTTGATAGTCGGTGGCATCACGCTGCAGACGCTAGGCTACTTTTTTATTCGCAGAATTATCAGGATCCAGGTCTGATGGCGCTGGCACTCTCCATTTTCGTTTTCCTGACCATCGTGGTCATCGTCTTCGCCTTCGGAGCCGCCACCGTTGCGCCCTCCTCCGTCCTCGGATCCCGCCTGCGCGAAATCGGCTGGCAGCGCCCCAAGGCCCAGGCCAAGCCCGCCATGCGCGAACGCATGGAGCAGGCTCTCGATCCCTTCAGCCGCGCCTTGCCCGTCTCGCCTGCCGGAGTTTCGCAAACCCGCGCCTGGCTCATCCAAGCCGGATATCGCAGCCCGCAGCACGTGACCATCTACAACGGCATGCGCGTCCTGTTCGCCGGCATTGGCTTCTTCTCCGTTTTTCTGTTCAGCGGATTCAATTCACCCGCCCTGCTTCTAGGCATGCTCGCGTTCGGGTTTTTCATCCCGCGATTCCTGCTGAAAAGAAAAATGAAGGAGCGCCAGCTCCGCATCCGCCTCGGTCTGCCCGATGCCCTCGATTTAACCGTGATCTGCGTAGAGGCAGGACTGGCTCTCGATCAGGCGATGTCACGCGTGGGCACCGACCTGAGCCACGCGCATCCCGAACTAAGCGCTGAATTCCATCTCTTCGACCTGGAAATTCGCGCCGGAAAACCGCGCGTCGAAGCCCTTCGCAATCTAGCCGAGCGCACCGGAGTCGACGACATTCGCTCCCTCGTAGGAACCCTGATTCAAACCGACCGCTTCGGAACCAGCGTAGCCCAAGCCCTGCGTGTGCATTCCGATTCCCTGCGCACCGAGCGCCGCCAGCGAGCCGAAGAACAAGCCGCCAAAACCACCGTAAAAATGATCATCCCCCTGGTCCTGTTCGTGATGCCCTCTCTGCTATTCGTCACCATCGGCCCAGCCGTAATTCAGTTGCTCCACATATTCATGCCCCCGGCCGCCGGAGGCAAACGGTGAGTCCCAACAATTCGCTAGAATTTGTCATCCCGAGCGAAGCGAGGGATCTGCATTTTGCCGCGGACTGCAGATCCCTCGCTTCGCTCGGGATGACAATTCATGAAAGGGTTAGCTTCTCGTGGAGCTAAACCCCAATTGAGGAGTCACCATGCCCCCGCGCGGCCCCAAGGGGTACGCCTTTAACCGCACCCGCACCACCTATCTCGCGACCGATCTCCTGATCGCGCGCACCCACTGGACCCGCTTTCGCGGCCTCATGGCCAAAGATTCCTCCCAGTTCCCGCGCGGCCAGGGACTATGGATCAGCCCCTCCCACGGCATCCACACCTTCGCCATGCGCTTTCCCATCGACGCCGTCTACCTCGATCGCGACCAGATTGTCATCCACCTCGAAGAAGGACTCAAGCCCTGGCGTCTAGCCGCCGTTCGAGTCCAAGCCGCGTCCGTGCTCGAGCTTCCCGCCGGCACCATCCGCGAGTCCCAGACCATCCTCGGCGACCAGGTAGACATTTCTTTCGAAGAGCGTCCGCTTCATACCGAAGCTGCGTGAAGCGCAGCACCTACCACCGGCAGCGCGCAGAAAAAGTCGCTGTTGTCCTAGATTTTGGGAGGCGCAGCGGTTCACCGCTGCGATAACAAGAGCCTGACTCCCCAACGGACGGGAAGGGCTGACTTCTCCACGAACGGGAAGGGCACGAGTTCACAGCTTGCGGAAAAACGAGATGTTTCTGACGCCCTGTCTTTCCGTGAGTTGTTTTTCCGTGCGAGATCAATCCTCGATTTCGTGTTCCCCGGCCTTTTTTCGCTCGCCGGGCACACTCATCCCGACGCACTACACGG
>DATFZT010000038.1:0-37710 GCA_035314185.1 Terriglobales bacterium | reverse complement strand
GTGCGCGCCTTGTCGCCCGTAGAAACGCGGTCGCCAGCGACGACGGGAGCGTTGAGCACTGCCGCGGACCAATCGTTCGTGTCGCCCCGCTGCGTCGAAACGTCGCCATGAATCAAACTGATGCGCGCCACGCTGCGGGTCTCAGCCGGAGCCGGCGCACTGGAAGTCGGGGCGCCGGGACCGGAGTCGTTGGAGCCGGGCTCTATCGGGCCCTGATTCGCCGAACCCTGATCCATGGGAATCGAGTCCACGGAACCTTGGTCGTTGGGACTCGGCATTTGGATGCTCGGCGACGGTTTCGAATCTTGATCCGGCACCTGGTCGTCCGAGTTCTGCGCAACGACGACGCCTGGGATCCCGATCATCAATCCTAGAATTGCCGCTATTAGCTTGAATTTCATTACGTACCTCCACCCTTGCTCGAGAGAAAGCTATGCCTCAACTAATGCAGGCAGAATACCAATGTCGGGTAATGGGCGATGATTTCCTTAACTGCCTTGCTATCAGCAAAGTAGGAGAGACATAACAGCGAGGACAATCGGCGATTCAAGGGGCTCCGGTGGCCCGGTTCCACCAGTGTGGTGCTTTTCGGCCAGGAGCCGTCTACACCTAGTCACACATGACTTCCTCGCCACCTGCGTCACAGACTATCAGGCGATATCAGAGCTTGCTCAACCGCAAGCTGGCGGCAGGTGCGTCGGATGGCTTCCACATCAGTTAGCTCAAGGAACTGGAAGCCATAGCGAAACGCGCTTCTCTGGCGAACCGTTGCATAGGTCGTCACTGGACCGAATGGCAGCGTAAAGTCCAACTCCACGATCTCGCCTAGGGGAACTTCTATCCTCATTATGGCCGAAATTCCGGATTCGCTGATATCCACGGTATGGCCCTTCAGCACACCGCACGTCCGGGAATGGATAATAATGTCCACCCCAAGTTTGAATCGGGGGTGGCGCCGGGGGTCGATTTCAGTGGCTCGAAGAGGGCGGGTCGCGAACTCATTCTCAGCTTCCACTTTCGATTCCCTCCGGCTCAATCCGCCAGGCACACTTGCAGCGTAAGATCGCGCTTGACCTGTACCTGTATTCCTTATCGGCAAAACGTGGCCATACATTAGGCGTGGGCACACTCCGTCCAACCACCGCTCGCAGATTGTCGCTCATTCCGCTTCGTTTTCATCCTCAATACCGATCTTGGACAAGCGGTACCGCAGCGCATTCCGCGAGAGCCCGAGCAGCCGCGCCGCCTGCGACTTGTTGCCGCCAGCGCGTTTCAGAGCTTCGCGGATCATTTCGTCTTCCCACTGGTCAAGGGTCATGCCGTCGGGAAGGAAGCGATCGCGATCCGATGCCGCACCCGGCGCCGAGAACACGCGATTGCGCGGTGAGTCGAGTTGTATGTCGCTGGCCTCCAACTGGCTGCCCGAAGCGAGCGCGCAGGCGCGTTCGATAACGTTCTGCAGCTCACGCACATTGCCCGGCCAATAGTGGCTGACCAGAAGCTGCATGGCAGCGGACGAAATGCCAGTGATCTTTCCTTCTCTTCCGGAATCTTTGGCAAAGCGCGCGAGAAAAAGGTTCGCTAAACCAGGCACATCTTCTTTGTGTTCGCGCAGCGGCGGGATATCGATCGGCACCACGTTCAGCCGGTAGTAGAGGTCTTCGCGAAATGTTCCGTCTTCGAGCGCGGCGCGCAGATCGCGGTTAGTGGCTGCGAGAAGCCGAACGTCAACCTTGATGGTGCGCGTGCCACCCAGGCGCTCGAACTCTCGCTCCTGCAGCACGCGGAGAAGTTTGACCTGGATGGCGGGCGGCACGTCTCCGATTTCATCGAGGAAGAGCGTGCCTTTGTCGGCCAGTTCGAATTTGCCTGGCTTGCTGCTGGCGGCTCCAGTGAACGCTCCCTTTTCGTAACCGAACAGTTCGCTCTCCAACAGATTTTCAGGAATGGCGGTGCTGTTGATCTTGATGAACGGACCCGAAGCACGGCGCGATTTTTCATGAATGGCGCGAGCGATGAGGTCTTTGCCCACGCCGCTCTCACCCCCCAGCAGAACGGTGGAGTTGGTGGGAGCAACGCGCTCGACGACGGCCAGCACCTCCTGCATTTTCGGACTGGTCGCGATGATGTTGGGATGGCTGTACTTCTGTCCGAGCGCCTCGCGAAGCGAACGATTCTCGTCGCGCAAGCGGGAGTTATCGAGCTCCTTGTGCACCACCATCCGCATTTCAGCGAGCGAAAAAGGCTTAAGGACATAATCGCTGGCACCAGCTTTCATCGCCTCAACCGCTGTCTCAACCGACCCGAACGCGGTCATAACCACGATGGGCAACGCGGGATTCTGTTGCTTGGCGGTTTGCAGAAATTCGAGCCCGCTCATGCCGGGGAGCTTAAGGTCGGTGAGGACGAGGTGAACCGGCTCGGAGGCGAGCAGCTTCAATCCAGTTTCAGCGTCGCCCGCGGAGACTGTTTTGAAGCCGTCATCGCCCAGGTTCAGTTCAAGCAGTCGCCGCATCTTAGCTTCGTCTTCGATGATGAGAATGGTTGCCATTTGCTCAGGTGGTACCAGTGTGAGGATGGCCCGTGTGGGACTGGCTCGTGTGGTGGGGACGGGCGCCCTCGCCCGTCCAAGCCGAGCGCAGCTCGGCAGTTGCCTCCGGCCCGACCACCTCTTCAAGCGGGAAGAATAGTGTAAACACCGCGCCCCCCTCCGGCCCATTCTCCACATGGATCGACCCATGATGGCCGTCCACGATCTTCGATACGATGGAGAGCCCCAGCCCCACGCCCGTTTTCTTCGTGGTCACAAAAGGGTTGAAAATCTCTTCGCGCAACTCTTCGGGAACACCAGGGCCGGTGTCAGCCAGACGGAGTTCCACTCCTTCCCGATCGTTTTGCGTAGCGGGTTGAACACTCACCTGCAGAACACCGACTCGCAACCTGCCGCCCTGGTCTCCATCCTGCATGGCTTCGTAAGCATTCTGCACCAGATTAAGGAAGGCCTGCTCGCACAGACTTTCGTCGAGCGGAACCAGCGGCAGTCCGCTCGCATAGTGGCGTTCAACGCGAACCGCATTGCCCGTCGCCTGTGTGCCCGATGGTTTGGCTGCAAAGCGCTCTGCGACAATTTGCAGGACCCGATCGAGAAGGGCCACCAGGTCCGCAGGATGCGGTTGGGCATGCAGCGGACGAGCGAAGTCCAGAAACTCCGTAACCAGGGCGCTGAGCCGGTTGACTTCGGTCGAAATATATCCGGCTAACTCACGGGCAAGCTCGTCGGACGCCTGCAATTTCTGGGTCAACATTTCGGCCGAGCCCTTGATGACTCCCAGGGGATTGCGAATTTCATGCGCCAATCCAGCCGATAGCTGGCCGAGGGCGGCTAGCCGTTCGGAGCGTCGCGCTTCGGCCTGAGCCTGCTCGAGGCGGCGATTGGTCTCCGCGAGCCGTTCGGCGAGATCGCGGTACAACTGCGTTTGATGCTGGCTCTGCTGCGCGAAGCGATTGACCACCATGGCGGCGAGAAAGAAAAAGATGACGCGCTGTGCGAGCAGGCCGAATGCCTCGGGAGTCAGTTCATATTCCAGCATCGCCGGATACAGATACGAGCAGTAGGCGGCAGATGCAAACAGCGTCCAGAGCAGCGTCAGCCACGTGCCACAGTAAAGTGCCGCGGTAACCACCGGCAGATAATAAATAGGATAATAACTGCTGTTGATGCCGACTTCGCCAGTGTGATCGATGAGTAGGGTCGCCAGCGAAATCTTAAGCAGGACTACGTAGAAAACCCCTCGTTTGGGGAAGCGGGAGATCAACCTTGTCTCCAGCAACTGCACAATTCCGATGGCGAGAAGAATTAACTGCTTGTGCCATTCGAATAGCGGAGGCAGCACCGCCAGGATGGCGAGGAAGATCAGCCAGATCGCAAGCCAGACCGCATCGAGGCGGTTAAACCGCCGCGACTCGGCATCGAGGATTGAAGGCGCAGGCGCCACGCAGCTTCCATCCAACCGCAGAAAGCCCTCCCACGTCAATTGGACCGCGGCTTCCTCCGCGTTGGAGCGGTGAAGCGATTACCACGGGGAACACAGGGAACAGGGGAGAAATCGGGTTTCACCTGTGTTCCTCTGTGCCCCCTGTGGTGAAGATCTCTGCTGGCACAAAGACGCACATAAGGAAATCCAATCACGAACATAAATAGTTTCGATTTCCGCAAAGGACTGCGCAGCGACTATTGTTATGATGCGGTTGTTGAATCACGCTTGGCAATTGATCAGGGCGGACGATGGGGTCCGGGAACGGAAAACAATGACGAAGGTCGAAGCGATTATTCAGGTCTCAAAACTGGATGCCGTAAAAGACGCATTGCACGAGGTTGGCGTCGAAGGCATGACCGTTTTCGAAGCCAGAGGACATGGCCGACAAAAAGGACACACCGAGTTTTATCGAGGACGCGAGTATACCGTCGACTTGATCCCAAAGGTGAAACTCGAGATCGTGCTGGCTGATGAAATGGTCGAAAAAGTCGTCCAGGCAATCACCACCGCGGCACGCACCGGCAAGATCGGCGACGGGAAGATTTTTCTTTCGCACATCGACGAAGCAATTCGGATTCGCAACGACGAACGTGGCGACAGCGTGCTCTAGGGCGCAGGAATTTCGAAAAGCCGATTCGACGGGCAAGAAATCGACAGCAAAAGATCGACGGCACAAATCAACCGCGGGAAAGATCGACATCCCCCTCTTCTGCTTATTTATGAGCAGAGTGGAATGAAGGCTGGATCAGAGGCTGAACACTTCGGGGAGACTGTCATCGAATGACTACCGGGACCATCGTCCACAGTGAGTTGTGGGACCTGTATGGGCGGGAATCCGCCGCTATCGAGCAGGAATTTTCGGTCACCGGCGAAGGGCGCACTGCGCTTGCGCGACGCACGGCGCTGGTCGATTCGATGGTTCAGCGGCTCTGGAACGAAATCATCGTTGGCTCTCACCCAGGTTCTGCTAGCTCCAGCCCATCCGGTCCCGACAGCCCAAAAAACTTTGCGCTGGTGGCAACCGGCGGATTCGGACGCGGCTGGCTTTTCCCCCACTCCGATATTGATCTGCTGTTTCTGCACGCCGGGAGTGACTCCGAAGCTGAATTCAAAGATCCCATCCGGCGCTTTTCCCAGGAGTTGTGGGACCTGCGGCTAAAGCTCAGTCCTGCCACGCGAAATCTGGCGGAGTGCGAAAAGTTGGATCCAGCCAACGTCGAGTTTGCCATCTCCCTGCTCGACTGCCGTTACCTGGCGGGTGATCGCGAGCTTTTCATCCGGCTGCGCGAAAAAGTTGTTCCACGTCTGGTCGGGCGCGAGTGCCAGAACCTGATCCAGAACCTGGCCGAGATTACGCGCGCGCGCCATCATAAATTTGGCAATACCGTCTTTCATCTGGAACCCAACGTCAAGGATGGGCCCGGCGGCTTGCGCGACTACAACGTCGCCAACTGGCTCGCGCTGATTTCCGCGATGGAAAAATTGAAGGTCTGGCCGGACGCGAATACGCTATTGCCGGTTTCTTCGCGCAGGGCGTTCGACGCGGCCCTCGATTTCCAGATGTCCGTGCGTTGCTTTCTGCACTTCCGGCATGGGCGTCACGACAACACGCTCTTTTGGGAGGCGCAGGACGAAGCGGCGGCCAGAAAGATCGGCGCCAGCCTTGGGGCAAACGACGCGGATATCACAAACGCAGCCGATTGGATGCGCATCTACTTTGGCCACGTGCGCAGCGTGCACCGCGTCTGCAACCAGTTGCTGGAGGAAATTCCGGCAGCCTGGTCGTCACTATACCGTCAATTCCAGGGCTGGCGGACGCGGGTCGCAAGCGACGATTTCTCGGTGGTGGATGGACTGATCTTTTTGAAGCAGCAATCGGGCGGCCTGCGCGATCCAGAAATGCTGTTGCGGCTTTTTCATTTCATGGCCGAACATGGCCTGAAATTGAGCACCACCACCGAATATAAAGTCGAGCAGGCGCTGCCGGCTCTTGCTGCGACTCCCCCGCGAGGCGCCGAGTTGTGGCTTTACCTGCAGGAAACCCTGGTCCAGCCGCATGCCGCCGACGCTCTGCGCTCCATGAACGCGCTTCGCCTGCTGGCACTCCTGCTGCCGGAACTGAAGGGGATTGAGGCGCTGGTGGTACGGGATTTTTACCACCGTTATACGGTGGATGAGCACTCGTTCCTGGCAATCGAAAATCTGCATCGTCTCAAAGAATCAAAATCGGAATGGGACCAGCGCTTTGCCGAGTTGTTGGGCGAACTCGAACAGCCGGAACTGCTTTACCTAGCGTTGCTGTTGCATGACTCCGGCAAATCCGTGCCCAGTGACAATCACGTTGAGCTCAGTCTGCAGCTCACCGACAGCTGCACCGAGCGTCTCGATCTTGATCCGGTGGACCGCGAAACGGTGCGCTATCTGGTCGCCACCCATCTGGAAATGTCGGCGGCGATGCGGCGCGACGTCTTCGATCCGGCGAATGTGAAGTCGTTTGCAGAAAAAGTGGGCGTGCCCGAGCGGATGAAGATGCAGTGCCTGATGACCTATGCCGACATCAAAGCTGTGAACCCGGAGGCCATGACGCCGTGGAAAGCGGATAACTTATGGCAACTGTACATTGCGTGCGCGAATTATTTGAGCCGGAGCGCCGATGAGCGCGTGCATACCGGCAACGATGAGTCGAGTCTGGCGCATCTGCGCTCGCTGGCGCCGGTGGCGGGGAAAAGGATCAACGTTTTTCTCGAAGGCTTGCCCCAACGCTATCTGCGAATCCATGGCGCAAGCGACGTACTGGCGCACGCTGAAATGGCCGCCCGCCTAGGGCAGGACGGCGTCCAATTAAATCTGAAACAGGTGCGCCACTGGTATGAGCTGACACTGATTACCACCGACCGGCCCTTCCTGTTCGCTTCCGTTTCCGGGGCGTTGGCCGCGTGGGGAATGAACATCGTGAAAGCCAACGCGTTCTCAAATGCCGCGGGCATGGTGGTTGACACCTTCTATTTTACCGATCGCTTTCGAACCCTGGAGATGAATCTGCAGGAATGGGAGCGTTTGAAACAAAGTATCGCGGCGGTGGTCAAAGGAGAAGCCGACGTGGCGCGCATGCTGCGCGACCGCCTGAAATCGGAGAAAGCGAACGGCACGAAGGTCAAGATCGCGACCCAGATTGAATTCGACGACGGTTGCTCCGCCCACAGCACGCTGGTACAGATCCTGACCCAGGATCGTCCGGGACTGCTTTACCGGATGTGCTCGCTCGTTTCGAAGCATGAGTGCAACATCGAAATTGCATTGATCGAGACCGAGGGGCAGATGGCGATTGATGTCCTGTACCTGACCTCAGGCGGAGCCAAGTTAAGTGCGGATCTGCAAGCGGCGCTGGGGCGAGCGTTGCGCGACGAACTCGCGGCAAAATGATTGTTTCTCTCCGCAGAACGAACTGCGTTCCCCTGTGTTCCTCTGTGCTCCCCGTGGTAAGGATTACTGATGCTCGCGGCCAGCAACCTCAATTCTTGTGTTCGGCAAGATCGCGATCCGCGTAATACCCATCCCTGGTCTGTACGGTCAGGTCTGGCTTCTTCACCGCCAAGGTGACGTGATGATAACCGGAGGCCGTGCTGTCCTTATCGGGCGTATAGCCCATGCTGTACTGGGTTCGTAGTTCTTCGACAATGCTGTCGTAAATCTCGCCGACGGTTTGCTTCTTAGAGACTTCAAAGAAGCGCCCACCGGTTTCCTTGGAAACCCGCTCCAGAATTTTCTTGCCATCGGCGCGCGATTCCTGGGGCTGTCGCTGCCCCCCGCGACCGCCTCGACCACCGCCACCTCCTCCGCCCGGCCATCCACCGCCGCCACCGGGCCAGCCGCCACCTCCGCCGCCAGGGTAACCGCCGCCGCTCCGGCCCATTCCACCGGTCTGCCGTTGGCCTTCGTCGCGCCGGACCTCCGCGAAATAGATGGAATAGATCACCGTGTCGGCGCGCTGGGCGGCTTCGATCGCGCTCTCCAAATATGTCTTGCTCCCGTGGTCGACGCCGTCAGAAAGAATGATGAGAGCCTTCCGCCCCTCCTGCTTTTTCATCAATTCGTTCGACGCCAGAAATACGGCGTCATAAAGCTGGGTACCGCCCCCATGATGGGAGCCCGAATCTGAGCCGGACGGCGAATTCGAGGGGTCGTTGGGATCGTTAGAGCGCTCGCGGTCGGATGGCGTCTTGAGCAAATCGAGCGCCGCTTGCAACTTCTCATGCGATGAAGTCAAGTCTTGCAGCAGCTCCACTTCGCGATCAAAGTGAATAAGAAAAGCTTTGTCCTTGGGCTGCACCAGCATCTGATCGAGAAAACTGCGGCTCGCGTTTCGTTCCGCGTCGAGCACGCCGGTTTGACTCCGACTGGTGTCGACGAGCAGGCCCAGCGTGAGTGGGAGGTTCGTTTCCTGAGAAAAATACTTGATGGTTTCGGCGCGGCCGTCTTCCTGCAGCGTGAAATCGTCTTTAGTGAGGTCTTTGACGATTTTGCCATGTTTGTCGCGAACGGTGACGGGCAGCGTGACTACTTTGACGTCGACGGCGATGGTGGCAGCGAGATCTTGCGCCCAAATCGACCGGCCGGCTCCGGGAAAGGCGACCAGCGCCCAGCTCAGCACAAGGTTCACCACAAAGTTCAGCGCTCTGGGCGGGGCATTATGGGGCCGGGACTCATTCACCGCACGTCCTCCGTTTGTCGTTTATTTCGGACGAACCTTAAGAGCGCTGAATCTACACAAGAAAACAGAATACACCGCCAGAATCGCGCCCGCCCAACTCGGGAAGGCCACCGTCAAACGGTATAGGAGACCCGCCGCCACCGGCTGAGCCTGATCTTCGAAGCTGGACTTGTCAGCGGTCATGGGCATCCATGCAAGCATTGTTTTCCTGGTGACCTAGCTAATCTCCTGCCCGGCAACGAATCGATCCGCGCTAGAGACAGACGTCAACACCAGCCGGGCACGTATGACTGGATGCGCCGCGATAGAGTTGCAGTTGCCAGGCATCCGTAAACGCACGGTCAATTCCGGTAAAAGTTCGTAAAGGCTACATATCGCGCATTTGGCGATGCTAAAGTTAGATCATGCGGTTTTTGTGGGTGAGATCACTGCAGGTGTGCCTCCTGAATCGAAGGACGCACCCGCTTGCCGCCTGCTTGCTCATGACTTTGGCAGCTCTGATGCTGGCGCAGCCGAGCTACGTTTTGGCCCAGGACAAGCCAGCCAGCAGTTCGGCCAGCGCGCAAGTCGCTAAGGCCGTGGGCGTCATCAAGAGCATTCAGGCGGATTCGATCACGGTCGCGGCTGAATCCGGCGGCGAGGTCACGGCGAAGCTGACAGGCTCGACGAAAATTCTGCGTGTGCCGCCTGGAGAAAAGGATCTGAAGAACGCAACTGCCCTGCAAGCGCAAGACTTGCAGCCCGGGGATCGCGTTTTGGTTCGCGGCCAGGCATCGACCGATGGCGACGGACACACGAGCTTCATCAGTGCGCTGGCCGTGATTGTCATGAAGCAGGCCGATGTGGCCGCCAAGCAACAGCACGACCGCGACGACTGGCAAAAACGAGGAGTAGGCGGCCTGGTCACTAAGGTGGACGCCGCGACGGGCACCATCACGATTTCATCGGGCGGAATGGGCGTGAACCGGAGTGTCGCCATCCATATTGCCAAGGATACGATCCTGCGCCGCTACGCCCCCGACTCGGTGAAGTTCGATGATGCAAAGCCAGCGCCCGCCGCCGAATTTATGGCGCAACTCAAGGTAGGAGACCAGTTGCGCGCGCGCGGAACACGCAACCCGGATGGCAGCGAAGTGAGTGCGGAGGAAGTTGTCACCGGCGCATTCCGGAATATTGCGGGAACCATCAAGGCGATCGATGCGTCCAGCAATACGATGACGGTGCAGGATGCGATCGGCAAGAGCGCGGTGGTGGTGAAGGTGTCGCCCGACTCGCAAATGAAGAAGTTGCCCGCTGAGATGGCGCAACGCATCGCCATGCGATTAAAAGGCATGGCGAACGGCGGGAGCGGAGATCAGGCGGCGGCTAATGGCCAGGGCCAAACCCAGAGTCAAACTGCGACCGGGCAGGGTGCAGCGCCCAGCGCTGGCGGGGCACGGCCGGGCAGCGGGCCGGGCGGGAACGGCTCTCCCGATTTGCAGCGCATGTTGAGCCGCTTGCCTAACAGCACGCTGGCCGACTTGCAGAAGGGCGATGCCGTGATGATCGTCTCAACCGAGGGCGGAGATTCGGGCGTGGTAACCGCGATCACGCTGCTGGCCGGAGTCGAAGCCATCCTGACGGCTGCGCCAAATCGAAGCGCATCCTCGCTGCTTTCACCGTGGTCGCTGGGCGCGCCCGGCGGAGAGGGTGAAGCCGCGCAGCAGTGAACAAATCTCAATCCATGTTCTGAGTTGATGTTCTGAGTTGATGCTCTGAGTTGATGTTCTGAGCCAATGTCTGAATCAATGTGATCTGCCTGGAAAGAAAAGGTGCGTGTTGAGGTATCTATCAGTCTTCATTTTGGCAATTTTGATTCCGGCGACGCTGATCGGGCTGGCCGCGCCCGCTTTCGCCCAGTCGCCAGCATCCACGGGAACCTTGCGCGGCCAGGTGACGGATCCTTCGGGCGCGGTGGTCGCGAATGCCACAGTGGCCGTCCTGGTATCCGGGGGACAAACGCATTCCTCCACAACCAGCAAAACCGGTGGTTACGAAATCGGAAATCTGCCGCCGGGCAAGTACACGGTCACGGCGAACGCGCAGGGATTCGCGATTTTCGCGCAAAGCGACGTGGACGTAGCAGCGGGACAGGTCGCGCAATTCAACATTGCGCTCGACATCAGCGTGAAGCAGGAAAAAGTCAACGTGGAGGCGGAAGGACCGCAGCTCGACACCAACCCTGCGAACAATGCGAGCGCGATCGTGCTCAGCGGCAAAGATCTGGAAGCGCTTCCCGACGATCCCGATGAACTGCAGTCTGACCTCGAAGCACTGGCTGGACCTTCCGCGGGACCCAATGGCGGCCAGCTTTACATTGACGGATTTACCGCCGGTCAGCTTCCGCCAAAGTCATCGATTCGCGAGATTCGCATCAATCAGAATCCGTTTTCCGCCGAATACGACAAGCTGGGCTATGGACGAATCGAAATCTTCACCAAACCCGGCACCGACAAGTACCACGGACAGTTCTCCGTCGTGGGAAACGACTCGGGATTAAATACGCGCAATCCTTTCCTCGCCGCCGACGAGACGCAACCGTACGACTCGGTGATCTATATGGGAAACGTCGGCGGTCCCATCAGTAAAAAAGCATCGTTTTTCTTCGACGTGCAGCGGCGCAACATCGACGAAGTCGCAGTCGTGAACGCCCCGACGCTGGACCTGAGCGAGAGCGTTCCCAACCCGCATACCCGCACCAACCTCAGTCCGCGGATCGACTACCAGATCACCCCCAACAACACGCTCACCGCACGTTATCAGTATTACCGTGACACGCAGCAGAACGCAGGTGTGGGCGGGACGGTGCTGCCCGAGGCGGGTTACGACACCGCCTCCTCGGAACACACCGTGCAGATCACCGATACGCAAGTCCTCGGTACCAAGGCTATCAATGAGACGCGCTTTCAGTATCTGCGCGACAACAGCGATCAAAATCCGTTGAGCAATGCCGTGGGCATCTTCGTGATTGGGGATTTCACGGAAGGAGGCAGCAGTTCGGGAACCCAGACCGACCACCAGGATCATTACGAGCTGCAGAATTACACCTCGATATCGCAGGGCAAGCACTTCCTGAAATTCGGAGGGCGACTCCGGGCGATTCACGAAGTCAATGTGTCCAATGCCGGATTCAATGGCACCTATACCTTCTTAAGCTCCACGAGTTACAACGACGGTATGCCGAGTCAGTATTCCATCAATGCTACCCCCGGCGGCGGGCCTGCCAGCGTACCCGTCACGATGGTCGATGCCGGGCTGTACGTGCAGGATGATTGGAAGGTGCGTCCTAACATCACGCTGAGCGGTGGTTTGCGTTTTGAAACCCAGAGTGGAATCTCCGATCATGCGGACTGGGCGCCTCGCGTCGGTTTTGCATGGGGCATTGGCGGAGGGGGAAAGAGCGCACCGAAAACGGTACTGCGCGGCGGGTTTGGCCTGTTCTACGACCGCTTCTCCCAAAGCTTGATCCTGAATGCCGATCGTCAGAACGGCGTGACACAGCAACAGTACCTCGTGCCCAATCCGACCTATCCGACCCCTCCGCTGTTGGGCTCGCAGACGCCTTCTTCCATCTATCAGATCAGTCCGGATCTGCACGCGCCCTACATCATGCAGACCGCGTTCAGCCTGGAGCGGCAGGTCACAAAGATCGCCAACCTTACAGTTTCGTATCTAAATGCGCTTGGCGTGCACCAGTTTCTGTCGCTCGTCACCAATGCCCCGCTGCCGGGCACTCCGAACTCCGCACCGCTCCCCAGTCAGGCTATCTTTCAATACTCCTCCGATGGACATTTCCGGCAGAACCAGTTGATCGCCAATTTCAATGTCCGGGCAGGAGCGAAGCTGTCCCTGTTCGGTTACTACTCTCTGAACTACGCCAACAGCGACGCTTCTGGCGCATCGAATTTTCCTTCGAATCAGTACGATCTGGGCGCTGACTACGGACGAGCTTCTTTTGCGATTCGGAATCGGGTGTTTATAGGGGGTACCGTCGGACTGCCGCGTGGGTTTCGCCTGAGTCCATTCATGATTTTCAATTCCGGCTCACCCTACAACGTCACCGTTGGCCAGGATCTGAGCAACGACTGGCAGTACAACGTCCGTCCCGAATTTGGGACCTTCGCTCCCGGTACGTGCCCGTTTCCGACGGTCGCCGCGTGCCGCAGCTACACCTTTTCCACGACGCAGGCGTACCCGCAGATCCCCATCAACTATCTAACCGGCCCGTCCAACTTCACGCTGAACCTGCGCCTGGCAAAAACCTTCGGCTTCGGACCGGAACTTGGTGGCAAGAACGCGGCGCAGCAGGGCGGTGGCCCCCCACCCGGCGGAGGCGGTCCGCGCGGCGGCGGAGGGGGCGGCGGAGGCATGGGAAGAGGGCCCGGTGGCGGAGGGTTCGGGGGCATGGGCCCGGCAACCAACCGGCGTTATAACCTGACGTTCAGCGTCAACGCACGGAACGTGCTGAACAAGGTGAACGCGGCAACTCCCATCGGGGTCCTGAGCTCACCTAATTTTGGACAGTCGATTGCCCTGGCAGGCGGCCCGTTCTCGAGCGCGGCGGCAAATCGAAAAATCGAATTGCAGGCGATGTTCAGCTTCTAGCGGTTAACTCGGGTAGAGACGGGGCTTGCCCCGTCTGGGGCTACCGGGAAATCCGGGGCGCTCCGTTTTGAAGGGGCGCGGCTTCAGTCGCTCCGTAAGCTCCGAGCTAAGTGGAATAGTCGGCGTTGATCCGTACATACTCGGCGGTCAAATCGGTGGTGAGGAACCGCACAGTGTGCTGGCCGCGACCAAGCCGCACGCGAATATCGCACACCGGTTGCGCGAGCGCCCGGTGAGCCTGCCGCTCATTGAACGCACAACCGATTCCATTACGGCATACTCTCTGCTCGCCAATAAAAATCTGGACGCGCAATGGATCAATAGGCGCGCCGCATCTTCCCACGGCCGCAAGAATGCGCCCCCAGTTCGGATCGGCCCCAGCCCAGGCGGTTTTGACCAGCGTGGAATGAGCGATCGTCCGCGCCACCAGCAACGCCTCTTCCCTGCTCCGCGCCTGTTCTACAAACAACCGGATTACGTGCTGAACGCCCTCACCGTCACTCACGATCTGCTCGGCAAGAGACTGACAAACTGCGGTCAGAGCCGCGGACAACTTTTTGCGCGTGCGAACATCTCCCACCCGGGCACCGCTGGCTCCACTGGCGAGCAGCAACACCGTGTCGTTGGTCGAAGTATCGCCATCGATCGACATGCAATTCAAAGACTGGTCGCACGCCTCGCGCAGAAGAGGCTGCAGTTCACGAGAACTCGCGCCCACATCCGTGAACAAATACACCAGCATGGTGGCAAGCTGCGGATGGATCATCCCGGCGCCCTTCGCAATACCCAACACGGTGACTTTTTTCGAGCCTTCAGTCGAGCTCTCCGACCTTTCCGACAACGAAACGCGGAAATCCGCGGACGCTATCTTCGCCCGAGTATCAGTGGTCATGACGGCGTGAGCGAAGGCCAGGACGCCTTGCTGGCTGGGCGATCGCGTTGCGATAAGCTCCGGCAACTTCGCCAGTATTTTCGCCGCCGGCAGGGGAACTCCGATGATGCCTGTTGATGAAGGAAGGACTTCGGCAGCGGGCACGCCAAACAGCTTTCCGGCTTCTCGACAAACCCGTTCGCAGTCTCGAATACCAGCGCGCCCAGTGGCGCAGTTGGCATTCCCGGAGTTGACGACAATGGCTCGAACCCGGCCGCCTGTCGAAAGCAGCGACCTTCGGCCAACTTCCACTGGGGCGGCGACGACCCTGTTCTTCGTAAACAACGCCGCAGCGGTCGCGCCACTGGAGGCCTCCACCAGCGCGAGGTCCGGCCGGCCACTGACTTTAATGCCGGCAGCAACCGCCGCGAAAGAAAACCCGAGGGGCAAGAGAATTTTCTCAGGAGAACTTCTTAGTGCAATACGCAGCGCGGTCATGCCTGAATCTTCAGCCAGTTTTTCGGTGGCGGCAGGATGGCAAACGTGGGCAGATCTCCACGGATCATCGCTACCTCGTCGCACTGATAAAGCCGGGGACACTTGTAGCAGTCTTTGTGGATCTTGTCGGGAAGATCCTGATGAGCAGCGATCGTGAATCCCATGCGCGAGAAAAATTCCGGAATGCGCGTGAACAGGCATACGCAAGTGACTTTGTGTTTTTCCGCCTGCGCCAGAAGCGCCTTGACCAGCCGCCTGCCGCCGCCGCTGCTTTGGCTCGCGGGATCGACGGTAATCGAACGAATTTCAGCCAGGTGCACGCCATAGAGGTGGAGAGCGCCGCATCCGATGATGCGCCCATCATGCTCGAGGACGACAAAGTCGCGGACGTTCTCGCAGATCTCCGCCAGCGTGCGTGGCAGCAGTGTGCCGTCGCCCGAATAGGCCGCGATGAGAGCGTGAATCTGCTCGGCATCGGGAAGGACCGCGTCACGCGTGCGCATGGATCTCCCTGCGCCGCGCCGAAGCGGTTTTCTTTTCTTTGTGCCCGTTCGTTTGCGCGGAATCCGCATTCTTGAGCAACGCCCGGTCCAGGGCCTTAACCACCTGATCCACGTGCTTTTGTAGAATTACGTAAGGCGGCAGAAAGCGCAACACGGTTTCGTGCGTGCGATTGATGATGATCCCTTCCTGCAGCAGTTGCTTGGTCACTGCCTTCGCCAATTCGGGCGAGTCCAGTTCCACGGCCTGCATCAGCCCTGCTCCGCGGACGTCCTGAATCGACTTGTGCTTCTTGTCGAGTGTCTCGAGTGCCGCGCGAAAATATTCGCCGAGCGTGCGCACGTGCTTCAGCAGTTTCTTCTCCTGGCGTAGAAACTCGATGGCGACGGCGCAGGCCAGAGGCCCTCCGCCGAAAGTTGTTCCATGCATACCCGGATGCATACAGCCCGCAACCCGTTCAGTGGTGAGGATGGCGCCAAGCGGCAAGCCGCAAGCCAGCGGCTTGGCAACCGTGACCACGTCCGGCAGCACATCGTAGTGCTGGTAGGCAAAGTGACGTCCGGTGCGGCCAAGGCCGCACTGAATCTCGTCGAGCACCAGCAGCGCGCCGCTGCGTTTCGCCAAGCGCGAGGCAAGTTCGAGAAACTCCCGATTCACCGGACAAATACCGCCTTCTCCCTGAATGGTCTCGATGCACACGGCACAAACGCTGGAATCAAATTTTCGTCGCAGGTCGTCCAGGTCATTAAACTTGACGAAAGTCACTCCGGGCACGAGAGGAGCGAATGGAGCCCGGTATTTCAACTGACCGGTGGTGGCCAGCGCGCCAAAGGTGCGTCCATGAAAAGAATTGCCCATGGCAAGAATGTGCGTCTTCGGTTTGCTGGCGCGATTATTGGTTTGCGCAAAGGCGCGGGCGAGTTTGAGCGCTCCCTCCCAAGCCTCAGTGCCGCTATTGCAAAAGAAAGCGCGGTCCAGCCCGGAGATTCGCGTTAGCTCTTGCGCCAGTTCCGCCTGATACTCGTGGAAGAACAGATTCGAAATATGAATCAACCGGCCAGCCTGACGCCTTATCGTCGCTTGGATGGCAGGGTGATTGTGGCCTAGCGCATTGACTCCAATTCCGCTGAGGAAATCCAGATGCCGCTTGCCCTGCGAATCCCAGAGATAGACGCCGCGCCCGCGAACAAAAAGAATCGGCTGGCGCTCGTACGTGGGAAGCAGGAGCCTCGCTTCCATGCGGGAGACGGAAGCGAGGCTCATGCTCTCAGTACCTCTGTGCCGCATTCCAGCTTGGTGAAGTAAAACAGTGGCAGCATTTCGACTTGCGCTGCAGGCAGGATGCGCACGCGCCCCACACCGGATTTTAAAGCTTGCGTACAGGCTTCGAGCTTGGGCATCATTCCGCCGCTGATTACGGACTCGTCGATCAGTCCGGCAACTTGCTTGGTATCCAACCTCGGCATTACCGAACCATCGGCTTGCTTCACGCCCGCCACGTCGGTAAGAAAAATAAGCGCGTCGGCCTCACAAGCGATGGCGCAAGCGGCCGCCATCTGGTCCGCATTCACGTTGTAATACTGTCCGTCGCCTCCGAGCGCAAGCGAGGAGAGCACAGGAATGCCTCCTTCCGCCCAAATGGCCCTAAGCCAGCGCGGTTCAGAAAAGCAGATTTCGCCGACAAATCCCAAATCGTGTTCCGAGTCCTGCTTCTTGCGGGCGCGAAAGACGCCGCCGTCTCCGCCGCAAAGACCGATGGCCGGTTGTCCGGCGGCAGCGATCGCCGCCACTAAGCTCTTGTTCACGATGCCGGCAAGCACCATCAGGGCAACATCGCGCGTCTCAGCGTCGGTCACGCGCAGTCCGTGGACGAAGTCACTTGTCTTACCGAGGAGTTTCAAAGTCCTCGTCAGCGCACTGCCACCGCCGTGCACGACGGCAACCTGGTGTCCATCTTGGGCAAGCTGCACCACCGCCTTCGCGCATTTCTGAAGAGTCGGCTTGTCCTCCAGCGCCGCGCCGCCGATCTTGACCACAATTTTCACTGCAGACCCTCCGCTTCGTCCCAGCCGTACATCAGGTTCATATTCTGCACGGCTTGTCCGGCTGCGCCTTTGAGCAGGTTGTCTAGACAGGAAACCAGGACAAGCCTGCGGCCATCGCGCGCCAGACAGAAACCGAGGTCACAGTAGTTGGTATGCACCGAGAATTGAATTTCCGGCAAACTCGCCGCCGGGAAAATCCGCACCCACCGCTTGCCTTTGTAGAAATCGCGAAAACAAGCTTGAATCTCATCGGCCGTCATCTCGCGTTTCAGGTAGACATAAATCGTGGACAGAATCCCCCGCGGAATTGGCAAAAGATGAGGAGTGAAGATCAACTGGGCGGCATTCAGCGCCAATTGCTCGAGAATCTCGCCGGTGTGCCGGTGTCCAAAGACCGAGTAGGCGGAAAAGTTGTCGGCCACCGACACGAAGTGAGTACGTGCCGTAGGCTCTTTGCCTGCACCCGATACGCCGGACTTCGAATCGGAGATAATGCCGCGATCCGAATCCACAATCCCAGCCGACAGCAAGGGCGCCAGCGCAAGAATAATGGAAGTCGCATAACAGCCTGGATTCGCAACCAGAGCCGCCGTCGGTATCTGGTCCGCATTCGGCTTCAACTCGGGCAGACCGTACACGGCGCGCTCCGTGAGTTCCGCCGCGGTCTTCGCGTTTGCATCCTTGAATCCATAGACGGCGCGATGCTGTTCCTGTTTCAGCCGCCACGCGCCGCTCAGATCGACGACCCGCAGTCCGCGCGCAATTGCCTCGGGAACAAGTTCGCGAGACACGCCGTGGGGCGTAGCCAGGAACAGGAGCTCCACGCCATGTTGCTCCAGTGCGGACCATGAAAAGGTGGAACAGGAAAACGGCTGCACCGGCGAATTGCCGTTGCCCTTGCCGTTGCCAGAAACGTCGGGCAATCCGAAAACGGAATCGCCCGTCTCGGCACTACGCCGCAAAAGCAAGGGCGCGTCGGTTCGCGGATGGCGGTTGAGCAGACGAGCGAGTTCCAGGCCGGAATAGCCGGTCGCGCCAAGCACCGCGGTTTTAAGTCTGGCCGCCATCAGATTTTATTCAAGTCCACCGAAGCTCCACTCGCTCCATTTCCCTCGTTAAGGCATATTTATCCATTATTATGCATAAATATTCATATATAGTAAATGGTCCAACCGAACTGTCAAGTCGAAACCGAGGTTCGAGACTCTTTGGTCCCTGGACCCGCAGGAGCGGGCAGAAACAGGAAGGGTCGAACTGGGGAACCCTTTTGAAAGCTTTTCTGATGCCTGCAAGAAGAAATTTCTATTGGACTCAGCGGATCAACGGCATTTAGTGTGGGGGACTAATTCCAGCACGCGAGTTGGAGGCCTGCGAAACATTTCATGCCCGTATTTCACGCCGCCCTTCTCCACGCCAAAGTATTCCATACCAATGGTCTATCGCACAGAAACAGGAGTAATTCCATGATGAAGCAACCGGAAAGGCGCCTCCCGCGCCGGTCATTATTTGTCACCATTCTGGCCATCCTTCTAGCCGCCGGATTTTTTGCTGCCCTGGCCACGCCCTGCCTTGCCGACGACTCCCCAAAGCCCGATCCATCGGGCATAGCAACCGGGGACAAAACCACCGCCGTGGACGCGGCCGGCAATTCCTTTGTCGTCTCGGAGCCCACCGACAAGGCGGCGCCGGACTATGCCACCAACAAGAAGGCTTTCGACGACTATCAAGCTCAGGCGGCAAAAGAGCCGCTCGCGGTAAAGCTGGCTGACAGTGTCGGGCACGTCCGCGTGGCCACCAACTTTGCGTGGACCCTGAATACCGGCTATCTCGTCCTCTTCATGCAAGCAGGTTTCGCGCTGCTGACCTGCGGGCTGGTGCGAAAGAAAAATGTCGCCCACTTGATGATGCTGAACTTTGCCGCCTACGTCTTCGCCTTTCTGGCCTACTATGCCGTCGGCTATGCGTTCCAGTTCGGAGCGGTGGCCATCAACGCCGCGCCCACCAACCTGGGCGGCATTCCCACCCTCAACAGGTTTCTGATCGGAAGCGGACAGTGGGGATTCGTCGGCGGCAAGGGCTTTTTTCTTACCGGCCCGGCCTACGACAGCGCCAGCAACTGCCTGACCCTGTTCGAAGTCGTGTTCATGGAGACCGCTGGCTACATCATCGTCGGCGCCATCTGCGAGCGCATCACCTTCTGGGCCTTCCTGCTCTGTGAGCTCTTCATCGGCGCGATTCTTTATCCCATTTCCGGCTGCTGGACGTGGGGCGGCGGCTGGCTGTCACAAGTCGGATCGACGTTGAATCTTGGTCACGGTTACGTCGACTTTGCCGGATCGACTGTGGTTCACGCGGTCGGCGGTTTCTGCGCCATGGCTCTGGCGATCATTCTGGGCCCGCGCCTGGGCAAGTATGGGCCCGGGGGCAGGATCCGCGTCTTTCCCGCTCACAATATTGTGTATGTAGTGACGGGTACGTTTATCCTCCTTTTCGGCTGGATGGGATTTAATCCCGGCTCTACCCTTGGAGCCACCGATCTGCGCATTGCGGTGGTTGCAGTGAACACCAATCTGGCGGCGGTTGCAGGCTCAGCGGCGGCCATGCTCTTGTGGTACCTCCTGTTCGGCAAACCGGACATCACCATGGCGTGCAATGGAATGCTCGCCGGGCTGGTCGCGATCACCGCGCCCTGTGCGTTTGTGTCTCCCACGTCAGCGGTCGTCATTGGCATACTGGCGGGATGCCTGGTTTGCGGCGGCGTTCTTTTCAATGACCGCTTTCTTAAGATCGATGACCCGTGCGGCGCGATTTCGGTGCACGGCTACTGTGGCTGGCTAGGCGCTGTCAGCGTGGGCATCTTTGCCGACGGCGCTTACGGCGCCGGGTGGAATGGCGTCGGCGCAACGTCTTACCTGGGACATACGGGCCAAGGGGTGACGGGCTTGCTCCACGGAGATACGCGGCAGTTTCTATGTCAACTCATGGGAGCAACTTTGTATGCCGTCTGGGCCTTCGGTGCGACCTACGTCGTCTTCTGGTGCGTCAACAAAGTGAAGAGCATGCGCGTGGCACCCGAAGTGGAAGAAGAGGGTCTCGATGTGCCCGAGTTCGGAATGGCGGGCTATCCCGAAGACGCTACCGTCCCTGCCTCGTACTGAGTGCAGCTTTTAGCTCGTAGCTCTTGGCTACAGTCCCAGCCGCAGGTCGCTCGAGGTGCCACCGGCTGCTGGAACGTAGCACTTGAGCGTGTAATCCATCACCATGCGATCGGCGTTGAAGCGCCAGCCCAGGGTGCGGATGGTGCGCTTCATGCGCTGGATCCAGCCGCGTGGAAGGCCGTCGCGATCGCGCTGATAGTAGAGAGGAATCACCTCTTCGCGAAGAACTCGCAGCAGGTCGTCCCCATCGCGGGTGTCGTGAACATTCATGTCGGAGTGAGTTCTGCCGCTTCCGATGGCGAAGCCGTTCAGCCCGTCGTAGGCTTCCGCCCACCAGCCGTCCAGAACCGAGAGGTTCAATCCGCCGTTCAAAACGACTTTCTGGCCGCTCGTTCCAGACGCTTCCAGCGGCCGCCGCGGATTGTTAAGCCAGACATCCACCCCTTGCGTTAAATGGCGGCCAACGTTGATATCGTAGTCTTCGACAAAAACGAATTTGTCGGAAAACTGCGGGTCGCGCATCAACTGGGCAATCTGCTGCAGGACGCGCTTGCCCGGTTCGTCGAGCGGATGCGCTTTCCCGGCAAACACAAATTGCACCGGGCGTTTCGGATCATTGACCATGCTGGCTATTTTTTCGATGTCAGCCAAAATCAGGTTGGCACGCTTGTAGGTGGCAAAGCGGCGCGCAAAACCGATGGTCAGAGCGTCCGGACTGAGCACTCGTTCCAGTTGCTGCAGCACCTCGCGCGATTCGCCGCGGTGCGTGGCCTGCTTGACGGCGCGCCGACGCACGAATTCGATCATTCGTGATTTCAGATTGAAATGCGTCTCCCAGAGCTCGCCGTCATCGACGTTGTCAATGCCCTCCCAGATTTTGGCCTCGCTGCTTCGCAGATGCCATCCCGTGCCCAGATGGCGATCGTAGAGACGAAACATTTGCGGCGCCAACCAGGTGGGAGCATGAACGCCGTTGGTGATGTGTCCGATGGGAACCGCGTCTTCGGGTTTGCCCGGGAACAGCCCGGTCCACATGGCCCGGGACACTTCACCGTGCAGCGAGGAAACCGCGTTGGCGCGCCGCGAAAGTTTCAGGCCTAGCACGGTCATGCAGAAACGTTCGTCGCTTTCTGGATTCTCTCGTCCCAGCGCCATGAAATTCTTCTTGGAAAGCCCGAGCGCCTCGCGCAGAGGTCCGAGGTGCTCTTCGATCAGATCCGCATCGAAGCGATCATGGCCGGCGGGCACGGGAGTGTGGGTGGTAAAAACAACTTCGCGCGCAACCTGGGGCACGGCCGTGTCGAAGCTGATGCCCTCTTCCTCCATACGTTGGCGAATCGCTTCCAACACCGCAAATCCGCTGTGCCCTTCGTTGAGGTGAAGAACCCCCGGCGTGATGCCAAGCGCCTTCAGAGCGCGCAGGCCGCCTACGCCCAGAAGCAGTTCCTGATGCACGCGAACCCGGCCGTCGCCCCCGTACAGACGCGAAGTCATCTCGCGGTCTTCGGGAGTATTGCCTTCCACATCCGAGTCGAGCAGAAACAAGTCGCAGCGGCCCACCTTCACGCGCCACACTTTTGCGTAGATTGGACCATGGTGGGTATCAACCTGCACCACGACCGGTCTGCCATTTTTCCCGATGGCCGTTTCCATAGCCAGTTGATTGACATCGGTTTCGAGGTACTCCTCATGCTGCCAGCCGTCGCGATCAAGGCGCTGCCGAAAGTATCCTTGGCCATAAAACAGGCCGACGCCGACCAACGGGATCCCGAGATCGGAGGCGCTCTTGATGTGATCGCCGGCCAGAACTCCAAGTCCACCGGAATACACCGGGAGAGATTCGTGCACGCCAAATTCGGCGGAGAAATAAGCCACGGGACGCGGCCGCAGTACACCGGCATGGCGCGCACCCCAAGTTCGCTCCGCATCCTGGTACTCGCGCAGGCGGCGATAGGCGTAGTTGATCCGGCTGTGCAGGATGAGTTCCGCGGCGCGCGCTTCGAGTTTGTCCAGAGGATACTCGTTCAGCAGCGAGACGGGACTGTGATTAAGCTGCCTCCAGCGCAGAGGATCGAGATCGCGGAACAAGGCGGCAGAATCGTTATCCCAGCTCCACCACAGGTTGCGGGCCAGCGCCCAGAGCCGCTCCTGCACGGGCGCGATGAAACGGTCAAGCGTGCGGGCTTCGCTCACCACCGGAGCAACCCGCTTCGCCGCCTCCGTGAGCAGACGAATCTCGTCTTCCGGAAAGACCCGCGCTTCCACCGTTTGAACCACCAGCACGCCTTGCAGCACACCGCGATCAATCAGCGGGACGCCCAGGAATGATTGGTAAGCATCCTCGCCGGCCTCGCTGAAGTACTTGAAGCGAGGATGATTCTTAACCTGCTCAACCGCCACCGGGCGCACTTGTTCCGCGACCAGGCCGACCAGTCCTTCATTGACTGCCATCCGAAGCTTGCCGACAGATTCAGGGCGTAGCCCGAGCGTCGCGGCCAGAACGAGATTGGCGCGGTCGGGTTCGAGGAGATAGGCTGAGCAGACATCAGTACCAAACCGTCTGGCAATCAAGGCAACAACGTTCATCAGGGTCTCGGCTGGCTTCCCAGTCTCCGCCGTCAGGTTCGCGATTTCTTCCCACGTCAGCACATAGCTGGCATCAAGAGAACACGCAGGATGGTCCTGATCCTGAACTAGCTCATTCGGTCGGTCCAAATCTTGTCTCCGTTTGCTTAAATTCTTTAGGCCTTGCGACCACTCACCCAGTCCCCACCGAGCGACGCCAGGATGAAAATAGATTTCCCCTAAGCCATTCTATCGGGTGAAGTCGGAAGAGCTCCACATTGGCCGCGGAATTGTTGGTTACCACGGTGTGCATCGGATGGCTGGATTGCTGTTCCGCTTTTGCGCCATTCCCGATAACTGCCCAAGCCACGACTTTAATATCCGGTTCGCGTTGAGTCCAACTCGAATTGTTGATGGAGTGCATCAGAGGGCGATAGCCGGTGGAGCGACGGGCGTCCTCTCCCGTCAAGAGCGTGCGCTACCAAGAAAAATGCGCACTGCGTCCTGTCCAGCTCCATGCCGGATGGAACACAGCGCGCATCTGGTCATCCACACGAGACCAACGCCTCTAGCCTTGCGCAGGATGCAACACGCGGAATGTGCTGCCCCCATTCGACCACACCAGCACCAGCGCATCCTGACCGTTCGGCACGCTCAATAAAGCCTGTGCCACGTCGGCGGCGGATTTCACCGGATGCCGGTCCACTTCCATGATGACGTCCCCGCGCTGCAAGCCGGCATTATCGGCCGGGCTGCCTGGTTTGACGTCCTCAACAATGGCGCCGTGAACTGACGCCTGCGCTTGCAGTTCATTCCGGACATCAGCGGTCAAGTCAGCGAGACTCAGCCCCCAGCGCCCTTTTCCGTGCTCATTGCCAGCGGTCTCGATGCCTTTGTCGCCGCCCAGGGCTTCGAGGGTTACTGCAACATTCATCGGTTTACCGTCACGAACCACCTGCAGATGGATCGTTTCGCCGGGTCGCTTTTGTCCCACTGTCATTTGCAACTGTCCGGCATCAGCTACGGGCTTTCCGTCGAGTTCGATAACTACGTCTCCAGTTTGCAAGCCCGCCTTCGCCCCGGGCGTGTCCGGCTGAACTTCGCTGATCAGGGCTCCCGCCGCTTTGTCCATATGGAAGAACTTTGCGTTATCGGGAGTAACGTCCGCGATTTGAATTCCGATGAACGGGTGAGTCACTTTGCCGTCGCGAATCAACGTCTCCACCGTCGGCTGAACAATCTGAGCGGGAATCGCAAATCCCATCCCGGAAAAAGACCCCGAGTTTGAAATCAGGAAGGTATTGATTCCGATAAGTTCGCCACGAGCGTTAACCAGCGCTCCCCCGGAATTCCCGGGATTGATGGCAGCGTCGGTTTGGATGAACTCGCCCGGCTTGCGTCGATCGCTGGCGTCGGGATTCGGACGGTTCAACGCACTGATGATGCCGCGCGTGACCGTGAAGCGGTAACCGTAGGGGTTCCCGAAAGCGAGCACCGTCTGTCCGGGATGCAAGCTGATCGAGTTGCCGAACGGCACGCTCGGTAAGTTGGTTCGGTTTACCTTGATGACCGCGAGGTCCGTGAGCGGATCGGCGCCCACCAGCTTCGCTGGCAGCACTTCCTGGTCGCTCATGGTGACGCGAATATCGACCGCTCCGTCGATGACGTGATTGTTAGTGACGATGTATCCGTCGGGCGAGATAATCACGCCGCTGCCCAGGCCGTGTTCCATCCGGTTCTGAGGCTGCGACGGAAAACTGAACTGGTGGCCGAATTCGCGCCCGAAAGGATTGCCCGGACCAAAAAACTGCTGGATGTCGGGCATGCCTTCCGCACCGCTCTGCTGCTGCGCGATGGGCTTCGAAGCTACCGTAACATTCACGACCGCGGGTGTGACTCGTGCTGCCAGCGTCTCCATGGCGCGGTCGAGCGTAAGCAACGCTGCCACACTGTTGTCATCAAGCGGCGCCGCAGCCGGAGCCGGAGCCGCCGCTGCGGCTGCCGACTTAGTAAAGTTGAACGTAGCCACTACCCCAACTGCCATCACGGCAACCAGTGCCACTAGCAGACGCCTGGTCACCGCTGCCTTACAACGCGCTTTACAACCTTCTATCCACATCTTCATTTTCGTTTCTCCTTGTACAACTAAATATCTAGTTGTTGTTTGTAAAAAAAATTTGCGCGCTAAATCGAATTCGCGACCGGCACTCTCGCCAACCGCTCGCGGACTTGAGTCACCCACGTCACGCGCCACACCTGGACGCTCCACCCTGACGAGCCGGGTGTCACGTACTCTGTGGCTTCAACAAAGACCAGCGTTTGAAATTGAGGTACGACTTCCTGGTCCGCACTTGCGCGAATCGCGAATACTGGTTCGGGCGGCGGTGACGCGTTCAATCGCGCAGCAATTGCACGAGCCGGGACGAGCCGCTGTCCGCCAACAGCACGTGTAATGGAGCGACGGGCGTCTCGCCCGTCCAGCCGAGCAGGGACGCTCGGCTCTCCACTGAGGGACGGCAACGATTGCAACGCAGTCTGGTTAACTGCGGCTGAGTACGCATGATCGGAATTACTCGTCGCATCCCGATCAAACGCGACAAACTGCGGTGCGAACGGCAGCGCCATCAGGCAGACCACGGAAAAAGCTCCAGCCATGCCCAGCGCCGGTTTCCAGACTCGCGTGGCCGCAGGCCGGTTCTTGTCGAGAATCTGCGCCAGCCGCAGCGAAGCCACGCGGGCCCGGTCGACGGCGGCCTGGGCCATCGACCATCGTTTGTCCGGTAGACGATGCGCCACACTTTTTTCCAGCAGCGAAACCAGACAACTTGCGTACCCATGCGGGTTGGCAGTTTCGGCAAGCACGGCGTCGTCACAAGCCATCTCACGTTCCACCGCCAGCCGGTTCTCAATCCACCACACCGCGGGATGAAAGAAGAACAAAGCGCGCACGATCTTCTGGATCAGATTTGTCCAGTCATCCCAACGCCGCAGGTGTGCGAATTCGTGCAGCAGGATGGCGTTCAGATCTTTGGGCGCCAGTTCTCGCAACGCCCAGTCCGGCAGGACAATTGCCGGCTTCCAGAAGCCAATCGCGGCAGGCACACGCACGGCTTCGGACGTCGCGATCGTCACCGGCCTGGACGCGACGATTGCATTCACCGTGGTTCGCACCGCCGGATCGAAATCCGCGGCAACGATGGCAGTGCAACTCCGCCGCAGCCGTCGCAGGCGCCAAAGCCCCGTAGCCAAACGTAGCAACCCCACACTCGCCCCCAGAGCCCAGGCAAGGAAGACGAAAAGCGCCCAGCGGCCGGGAATCGTGATCGCAGGTCGCAGGCTTCCCCACGGCATGCCAGACGACGTCCCCGCCCCCATCAGCCCTTCTCCCGCGCCGAAGCCCAGCATGGGAAGCACAGCGACGGTCAGCAATGCCAGAAACCAGACTGCAAATCGGGTTCCCGAATTTTGCCTTCGCAAAACCCGCAACAACGCCCAAGCAAAGATCGCGACCATGAATCCTTCAGGAAGCGCGTTGAGAATGCGTTCGCCCGAGATCTGCGCGATAGCCTGCAAGGCAAGCCAGCTCATTTTGCGTCACTCCGAGTCGCGTCCTTCTGCACCAGCATCTCTCGCAGATGATCGATTTCCTCCGGCCCGATGCCCTGATCCTCAAGGAGGTTCAAGACCAGTTGTTCATGTGAATTCTTGAAGAAGCGTCCCACCAGATGCCGTATCTCCGAACGCGTGGCCTCTTTCTTCCCGACCAACGGCGTGAACACGTGCGCCCGTCCATCCTTGAGATGCCTGAGATAGCCCTTTCTTTCCAGCACACGGATGGTGGTCAAAACAGAGTTATAGGCCAGGATAGGTCTTTCAGTAATAGAATCAAGGACTTGCCGGACCGTGCCCGATCCCTTCACCCAGAGCACGTTCATGATCCGCAGCTCGGCCTCGGTCAAAGTTCCCGATTGTCTCGGCGGCACCGGATGCCCTCCCTGGACCTTAGACGCTCCACGCAGCGAAAGGTAACTAATTCTTTAGTTGCAAAGGAAGCGCCGCAGGTTGCCCGCCTTCAGGCTGCTGGAGTGGCTCAAAAAGGTCGCAAACACCATCACTTGGAAGCTGGCGTTGCAGGGTAGACTTTTATCCAATGATTGCGAACTTGGGGCCTTGCTTTCTTGCCATTCCAGTCAAAAACAATGAGATTCGTCTCCTGCTTCGGCATATGGCAATCAACGCAGTTGCTCGTGACTTCATGACCCACCTTCGGGAACATTGCGGTTCCAGCTTTGTGGCAACTCAAACAACGCTGCGAGTATGCTGACGCATCATGCTGCACGATGTGAACGTCGTGGCAAGTCAGACACGTCATTGCCGAGGATTGGTAGCAGCGGCTTTTTTCCAGCAGTTCGACTTGGCTGCCGTGCACGTCAAGCTCCACGTTTGGAGCGGGCCGCGGCAGTTCAAGGTACTTGTCGAGCGGTTCGCCTGGAATGTAGGAGAACGTTGGTGCAAGCGCCACCCCGAGGCCCGCATGGCACCAGGCGCAGAGGTCCATCTGTCGGTCGCGAGAAAATCTTGCGGGATTGAGTATGGCTGAGTCGACGACAGAGTCGATCGCTGAGTCGGAAGAGCGTGAGGGTTTCGAACCCTCCCGCCGCACGTGCTCGCGTCCCGCCCCGTGGCATTTTTCACAGGTAATGCCTAGGACCGAACCCGCTCTGGCGTATCGATTGGGTGCAGGTGGAATCACATCGAAGTAGGTTGCATGACACTCCAGGCAACGCGGAACTATAACCCGATCGAAATTCTCGACGCCATCCCGGTACCCCGGGCTGTTCACCCACCCCAGCTCTGTCCAGTAGGAAACGGGGAGTTGAAACAGTCGATCTCCTTTCCAGAACAAGTACGTTTGTCCCTTCCCTCCAGATCCTATTACCAAGCCAAACCGCTCAGTACGCTCGGTAGTGTAGAAGGGAGCCATTCCCTCCACTGCAGTCTGGAAGAAGCCGTCTTCCTTTTCATCCATCCGGAACAATAGCTGCGGATTAGAAGTTCTAAGTGTGTTCGCTTCGGCCGCGAATTTTCCGAGGATAGAACGCTTATCAGGAAGCCTGGATGTGAGGTAATGAGCTGTTTGGTGAAAGCTGTCGGCTTTTTCGCGGTGGCACGAGCCGCATACCTCGTCCCCAACATAGCGATCACGCCCAGCGGGGGACGCCACTGGCGCACTCACCGGGCTTGGTGGCAACTGAGTCTTACTCTGCCCAAACACATCTAGTGCTGCCAGCAACCCCGAAATCAATACGATTATGGAGGCAACCCTCATGCTCGTTGATTCACTCTCAAGCAAGTGCCGTCCGCCGTCATTTCCACTTAGCCTGACCCTCCACGATCGTTATGTAACGATCGATGGGAAGATCGGTGAAGCGTTCAGTCAGATTGCTGGGTTGCGGCCATTTGACTTCGAGCCAGTCCAGCTTCGTCTGCTTGCCAATTCCCAGCACCATCCGCGGATCGTGCGATGAGAGATAGCTCCCGCCGCCCACTTTCATCCGGCTGCGCTTCAGATCGCCGGCTTGGTAGGTAACGCGTGCACCGACAGCGTCGATGTTCGCCTTCTTGCCGATGAGATTGATCCCCAGCCAATGATTCTGACTGCCAACATTGTTATGCAAGAGAACCGGTGGCTCGTCGTTGCAAGAGATGAGCACATCGACGCCTCCGTCATTGTCGAAGTCGCCCAGGGCCAAACCGCGGCCTGAAATGAGATGGTTAAAGGCGGGACCGCTCTCCTGACTTACGTTTTTCAAGCCGTTCCCGCTGTTATGAAACAGCAAGATCCGCTCGCGATAGCCCACATTGGCATGGATTTTTTCGATCAGGTCGTCGGGATGGCCGTTAGCGATTATGAGGTCGAGGTTCCCGTCGTTATCGTAGTCCACGAATTTCAGCCCCCAACCGCTCATCAGCATGGTAGCGTTTGCAATTCCAGCAGGCCCTGCTATGTCGTCGAATGTCTCGTCGTGCCGGCTCTGAAAGAAGCCGTCAAGCTCGTGGTTCAGGTCGGTCACAAACAGGTCCATCCACCCGTCCTGATTGACGTCGGCGGAATCAACGCCCATGCCGGAGCGAGCCCTCCCCCCTTCGCCGTAAGCCACTCCCGCGGTGAAACCGATCTCCTCTAAACGCCGTCCAGCGCGGTTCATGAAGAGAAAGTTGGCCATCGTGTCGTTGGACACAAACAAGTCCATCCAGCCGTCGTTATTGACGTCTGTCGCCACGGCACCCCAGGATTTACCCGGATTCTCCTCGATTCCCATCTTCCGGCTGACATCCGTGAAGGTTCCGTCGCCATTGTTGTGGAAGAGCCAACTCGGCATCGCGGGGTACACCCCCGGATAGCAATACTCGTTCTGCCCTTTGGCTGAGGGAACCGTTGCCGGGCAATTGTGGTGCTTCGCCTTACTGAAGTCGGCGAAGCGGCAGACAAAAAGATCCAGCCGCCCGTCGTTGTCGTAGTCGAACCACACCGCGCTCGCTGCCCATCCTGGAGCCGCTACTCCAGCCTGTTCGGTGACGTCGGTAAAGGTGCCGTCGCCGTTGTTGCGATACAGAAGGCTGCGCCCGTATTGAGTTACGTACAAGTCGGGAAATCCGTCGGCGTTATAGTCTCCAACCGCGACACCCATGCCGTAACCCCCTCCGCCAACTCCAGCCTGTTCGGTGACATCGGTAAAGGTGCCGTCGCGGTTGTTCCGATACAGCGCGTTGCGCAGCGGCTGGGCGGGGGTGAAGATGTCGCACTTCCCACTGTTGACGAGATAGATGTCCATCCACCCGTCGTTGTCATAGTCGAAGAACGCGCAACCGGCTCCGGTTGACTGAGGCAAGTACTTTTCAGCGGAAAGACCCGAGGTGTGTTTCCACGTGATGCCGCTGGCAGCGGATGGAACCTCAGAAAACGGATAAATTAAAGGGGTGTCCGAGGCGGCTACAATTCGCCTCAAAGCCGGACAGGCGAGTGTTCCCGCCATGATTCTCAGGAACTCTCTCCTGTCGACCGATCCGGAGCCAAAACGCATCGTTACTTCGGCTCCGGCGACTGCTCGTCGGGAGAGGATTTCTTCTCCATGGCAGCGGCTGCTCTACGCTTCACCGCCTCCATCGCTTCCGCCATTTCCCGCTGGAGCGCGGCCTCGCGGTTGGAGTCCTCCCTCCGTCCCACTCCAGCGTAGGCGATCGCGAGTTGGTAATGCCCCGTCGGACTGTCGGGAACCATTTTCACGTATGCTTCCAGCGCCGTCGTCGCCTCAGGGAACTGCTTTGTACCGTTCAGGGCCGTCCCCAGGGCTAAATAGGCTTCGGAAAAGTCCTTGTCCAACTTGGCCGCCCGGCTGAAGTGCCGAATCGCCGTCGAAGGATCTTGCGCGTCCACCGCTAGTTGGCCGAGTACATACTCCACTCCGGCATTTCGGGGATCGATCTCAAGCTCTTCTTGAAAGCTCTTCGTCGCTTGCTCTACGTCGGCCGCTGAGGGCTGCGACTTGGAGAGCAGCACGCGGCCCAGCCGTGCATGAATGCTGGGGACCATCGGATTGCTATCCAGGATCTTGCGGTACTCCGCCGCGGCCTCGTCCCACTTGCCCTCCATTTCGAGCGATTCGGCAGAGATCTCGTGCACCTGATAGGAGAACGGCGCTTCGCGCAAAAGATCCTGCGAGGCGAGCGCGGACAGATCCGAGTACGCGTGTGTAGCCTGATACAACACCTCGGGATCGCGCGGAAAGTCGCGGCGCAGGAGCTGCAACAGGTCCACGGCATCGGCGGGCAGATTGTGGGTCATCGCGCAACGCACGCCGGCGAGACCAGCTTTCTTTTTCAGGTCGCTGTCTGTGACGCTCCGCATTGCCCTTTTCAGCTCCGGTATGGCCTCGGCGCAACGTCCTGCCGTTGCGAGACTGATCGCGCGTTCCGCGGCGGCGGTGGGGTTTGCCGCCCTCCCAGCTTTTGACTGCGCCGTGGAAGAAAAAGACGAACCTAGCACCAGGCACAAAACGGCGAGCATCTTCGCAACGCGGGGCATAGGAAGAATCATAGAATGAAACCAGCGCGAAATCGAGCGGAATGACGGTTCCATGGCGCCTTCGGCTACCCGTCCCACGACCCTTGTCTTAGCTCCAAAATGAAACGGGCAGGCGCGGTTACGCCTGCCCATTCCGTTTCCGTCTCCGGCTAGAAGTTGAACTTCAATGCCAGTTGGAGTTTACGCGGATCCTGCGCCGAGGTGATCGCGCCGAAGCCGCCGTTGGGTAGACCCAAGTCCCCGTAGTTCACATCGGGCGCATTGAGCGACGCGTGGTTAAACACGTTGTAAGCTTCCGCCCGGAACTCGAGTTTCATACGCTCTGTGATCGCGAATGACTTATGGACGCTGGTGTCGACGTCCACGTACTTTGGTCCACGGATGCTGCCCGCGCCACAAGTGCCATAGGCGATTTGACCTCCCGCAGTCTCCGCCGGATTCGAGAACGTGGAAGGATTGAACCACTGCACATACCCGCTTGTGGTGGCAGTTGCCGGCACGACGTGCTTCAAGTACTGAGTCGGGCCGCTGCAGTTGCTGCGGTCGCCGCCAAAGAGGTTGGAAGCGCCGGTAGTCATCCACGCAACAGGATCGTCGCCCCAACCGGTGAAGTTAGACATGGCGTTGCCCGAGTGTACCGACAGAATTGCGCCGACCTCCCAGCCCCCGACCACCTCGTCCAAGGCCCGGCTCATATTGTTGCCAACCAACTTGCCCCGTCCGAGCGGCAGTTGGTAAGTCACGTAGCTCGTAAGCACGTGAGTTTGATCCCAGAAGCAAGGCCCCCAATCGATACGTGGCGCGAAGATGTTTGTCCAGCCCACCTGGCCATGCGACGTCTGCGTGTTCGACCAGGTTCCATAAAAGCCGCCGGAGTCGCTCATGCACTTCGACCAGGTGTACGCCACCTGCGCATCGAGTCCCTTTGACAGGCGGTGCTGAAGCACGGCCTGCAGCGCGTTATATTCCTGCGATCCATTCGAAGCATTGCCTCTGGCCCACGAGACCTTAGTCGGCGCCGTTATCAAAGCTGGATTGCCGGTGAGGTAGTACGGGCTGGTGGCAGGTGTGCCCAGTTCGCCGGTTTTCGTGATGACGTTGCCGCTGGCGTCGAGCAGCGGCACTTGGTTGTACTCCATGAAGTTGTACAGGTGGGTGCCGTGCTGGCCGACGTAGCCAATCTGGAAGGTGGTGGCATTGTTGATCTGTTGCTGCACGGTCACGTTCCACTGCTGCGCGAGCGCGGGGCGGAAGTTAGGGTCGAACATGTAGATGCTGCTTATGCCCGCATAACATGAAATGGTAATGGGGGTCGGGCAGTTCGCCGGAGTTGCGTTGGCAAAAACGTTGCCGAAATTCTGCGTCGCGGCCGCGCCCGTCAACGCGGCATTGTAGCTAGTCGCGAACGGGAAGTTCGCGGTCAGATTCTCGCCCACGCCGCCACCCTCGACATACTCGGAGATTCCATAGCTGGCACGAATCACCATCTTGTTGTGCATGGCTTCCGGCGACCAAGCGACTCCAAGGCGGGGCAGGAAATCGCCGATGCCCAGATAGTTGTTGTACAGAGCTTTCTGGCCCGACATTACCTGCAATCCGCCCGCGATGAGTCCGCCGCCAGCGAAGTTGACTTCGTTGTTGTGAATCTCATTGAATGGAGTGTGGTCCTCCCAGCGCAGGCCCAGATTCACCGTGAGTGTGTTCGAGACTCGCCAATTGTCCTCGGCAAAGACGGCGTTGATGGTGCCACGGCGGCCCAGCAACTCCGGAGTGCTGCCTCGGGCAATCGTACTGGCATTGCCCATCCACAGGTCCGAGTAAGGCGAGCCAGTCAAGCCGCCACCGAAAGTGATGCTGCCTAATTCTCCGGCGTTTCCTGAATACTGTTGGTCAAGCCTCAACCGCTCGTACTGGTAGCCCACCTTAAACTGGTGACGACCGTGGGTGATAGAAAGGATCTCGTCGACCTGCGGGGTCGAGGTGTGGAAGGTTTGGTACAGCCCATTCGCGCCGATGGTGAGGTTCCCTGCAGTAATGATCGGCAAGCCGGCGCTATAGGCGTTACCGCCGGTGATGCCGATCGTCTGCGCGAGATTGCCCACACTCCCGGCAGTCGGCTGGGAATTGTTGATATCGACCGCATTAAAACCGAAGCGGACCTCATTGAGCAAGCTGGGGCTGAACGTGTGCAACCACTGCACATCGGCGTTTCGCACGGGCTGGAGGGCTGGCGAAACCTCCGATAGCGCAAAGCTGCTGGTGAACGGATTGCGAACCCGCGCCTGGGACCAGCGCCCACTCACATGGTTCCTGTCGGACATGTTGTAGTCGATCTTCAGGTCGCCTTGGTCGTTATCGAGTACCTGGCCGTTCGTCACCGGAACATTCCCTTGGGCGTTAGGCGTGGGGAGACCGGCGAAAAGCTTTTGCGTCACAGGGCTCTCGGTTTGCGAAGCGGCCGAGGCATTGGCAAAGTTATTGAACGGGATCGGGGCGTTGCCGTTGTTCGGGTCAGTGATTTGAGTACCCCCGGTGCAAATGCCGGCACCATTAAACGACCCACCAGGACTGGTGCACAGTGCACCGAAGTTGCCGCTCTGGAACGCGCTGGTCATGAGATAGACGTTCCCCCCCGACGGAGGCTGGTCGAAACGCTGCCCCTCGTAGTCGGCGAAGAAGAACAGCTTGTTCTTGATGATGGGTCCGCCCACTGCGGCTCCGAACTGGTTGTAGTTCAGCCCCGGCTTGGTAACCACCGGATTTGTCAGGCCATTTGCCCAAGGGTTTGCGTTGAAATTGCCATCGCGGTAGAACTCGAAGGCGCTGCCGTGGAAACTGTTGGTCCCAGATTTGATCGCAGTGCTGATCACGCCACCTTCGTAACTGCCGAATTCGGCCGAGGCATTCTGCGTAATCATATTGAATTCCTGAATGGCATCGGGGCTTGGCGTGTATCCAACTTCGTTGTTGCTGTTTTCGCTGATATCAATGCCATCCAGCAGCAAGGCGTTCGCCTGCTCACGGTTTCCATTGATATAGGGGCGTCCCGCGGTGGTCATCAGGCCCGGCGCGTTGTACTCCCCAGGGCTCGGAGTCGTGGCTCCGGGAGCGAGCAGCGTGAGCGACATGTAGTTGCGCGTGACCAGCGCCATCGAAGTCACCGAGGTGGAATCGATCAGTGTGCTGACCTCCGTGGTCTCCGTCTGCAGGATTGGCGCGGCGCCGGTCACTTCGACAGTTTCGCTGACCTTGCCCACCTTCATCTGGAAGTTGAAACGCGCCGTCTGGTTCAACACCAGCGTGTATGGCGGGTACACGGATTTGTCAAAACCAGCAGCAGTGGCCTCGACCGTGTAGGTTCCCACTGGGAGGCGCAATATGTTGAAGTCTCCAGTCTCGTTGGTCTCCGCCTTCCAGACCGCGCCGCGCTCGGCGTCCCGAGCGACAATAGTGGCGCCCTTGATCGGCGCCCCGGTGGAGTCCGTAACCGTACCCACAATTGTCGCGGCTACCTCCTGGCCCCACGCCGGCGCCAGCGCGCCCACCAGTCCGACCAGCAGCAAAATTCCAATCCACATCGACAATGACCTTCGCATCACAGCCCTCCCGGAGACGCTTTTCGTGAAACAGAATTCAATGAAATAAATACTGCATTAATACTAGGATTAATGCTATATAGTACTTTCGTAAGCGTCGTCAAGGGAAAAATCACAGAAAGTTTGAATTTCTGATTTTTCGATTCTTGGCATTCAGCTATAGCACTTCGCTGGGAACGCTTCTACCGCAGGCGGGTCCGTCATCCGCCCTGTGGAAAACTGGGTACTTTTAAGCTCTACCTGGTATGGAATGTTTCACTATGAAATGCTGTATTACAACCTGTACCCAGAGTCGCTCTTTACAAGTTCCACGGAGAAGTTTAAGGTGTGAGTCCTAATGGCTGTATGGTCTTAAAATGAGTTGTTTTCAAAAGCTCTATAGCATAGAAGAGAGAAGGAGAGCATTCGAAAACGCGCCGGCACACCTGTTTTCGGTTTTGCTTGCTCTATAGCACAACCAGCAAAATGATCAATTATCAAGGTTTTCGGTCCCACAGGCGCGCGCCGGGTAAACGTCAGCGTTTCTGATTCTGATCCGAAGGATTGGGGAGTTCATGCCAAACAACCGCCCAAATGGAATGCCTGCATACCAGAAGATCCAGGCCACGATCGTCAAGCGCATTGACAGCGGGCAGTTGAAACCGGGGGATGCAGTCGATTCCGAACGGGAGCTGGCGAAGATTCACCAGGTCAGCCTGATGACGGCCCGACACGCCCTAACCGCCCTCGAACGCGAGGGTCTGGTACAGCGCAGGCGCGGCGCCGGAACTTTTGTAGCGCCGCCCAAAATCCACTTCAACAAGCTGACCAGTTTCACCGAGCAGATGGCCAGTCGAAGTTTAACCGCTTGCTCCAAAGTGCTTTCGTTCGGCTTGGTCGACAACGAACAAGAGGTCGCGGCGCGTCTGGCCTTGACGGCCAACACTCGCCTGCTGAAATTGGAACGGCTCCGGCTGGCCGCCGACGAACCGTTCGCGGTTGAAACCTGCTATCTGCCGGCCGATCAATTCGCCGGTCTAACTCGCAACCTGGTGGCGCGGGGGTCGCTGTTTTCGATTTTGGAGAGCAACTACGGAATCCAAATCGCATATGCCGACGAGGAAATGGATGCCACTGCCGCCGCCCCCGCGACCGCCAACCTTCTGAAAGTTGCCCGCGATGAGCCCTTGCTCCGGATCCGCCAGGTCATTTATTCAACAAAAGGCAAAGCCACACTTTATGTGCTCGGCCTGTATCGATCGGATCGCCACACTTTGTTAGTCCGAAGATTTCGCTAGAGCTTTCATTTGTGGGAAGGCAACACGGTCCAGATTGCGGGATCCTCAGACCCCAGCACCCACGAACAAAAGCCCTGCAAATTGTGATCGCGAGCTAAATTCAGGCGTTCCTGGAATCCGCGCTTGTCGGTATAGAAAACCCACTCCCGATTATCGTCCTTGTAAAAGTAGAACCAGGCCACGCGATCCACCGAATCCCACTCGGCATGCGGGTGATAGGCAGCCAGATATTGGTCGACTTCCTGCTGCCCCACGTACTCGGCAGTCGGGTTCGGCTTGTCATCCTTGCCGGGATCCCCGGCAAACCAGTGATACCCATAAACCGGAATGCCGAGCGACAGCTTCTCCTTGGGAACAAATTGCAGTGCGTATTCCAGTTGTCGCACGGTCCACGGATAACCCGCGACCGGACCGGGTGCTGTCCATCGCGTGTTTTGGTCGTAAGTCATCAGGCAAATCAGGTCGGCGACTTGAGCCAGGGCCTTCAGATCGTATGCCCCGCGCCAGTTGGCATAGAGCCAGTGCGAGTAGCCGCTCTGTCCAGGAGCGCCGGGCCCGTTGGGCACGGTGGCGATGGTAAGTTGCAAGCCTTCCTTGTGGAGCGCAGTCGCGGTTTCGCCAACCAGGTCCGTGAGCAGATCGCGGTCGGTCCACTGCACATTTTCGAAGTCGATTTGAAAGCCGCTGTATCCGTTTTTCTTGCACTCGCTGAGAATCGACTCGACGAAGGCCTTTCGCGCCGCCGGAGTAGTGAAAAGTTTGTGCAGTTCTGCCTGCACCGTAGTAGCGACGATCGGCATGACCGGCACATGGTGCTGCGCCGCTGTCTGCAGCACATGCGGATTCGGTCCGCCCCAAATGAGCCCGTTGCCGTCAACGCCATACCAGGCAGGCACGAGAATGTCGATTTTGTCCGCGTGATCGGTGAACGACTGCACAGAGTCAGGCCTGTCCATCATGTAGAAGAGCGCCTTGGGCTGCGCTGCGGCCACGATCGCGCTCGCGAAAAGAAACAGAATGACGTGCTTGCTCTGACGACTCTTGACGGTTGCAATGAAGGACGCCAGTCCCCTTAGCTTTGCCATGACTTCGCCTCTTGGCAGGGGATTGTAATTGAAATGGAAATTGGAATCGAAGTTGATGGTCTCTGTTTCCTAAGCACCGGCGAGTACAAGTCTTGAAGCAGAGTGGTACGGGGAGAAGAGCGCCGATTACGGTAACTCGAATGTAACTTGAACCGGCTCAGTGGTTTCTTCAGGTGCAACTTCAAACCTCCACTTGAGGACCGCAACCCTGGCCGCTTCGATCAGCACCGGACTCCCCCCGAGTGGCTTCACAGATTTAACCGTCCCATTTGGCCGCACTACAGCTTCCAACTTGACCACGCCACCAAGGTGCATGCGCTTCGCCATTTCTGGATAAAAGGGATCGATTCTGCTGACTACCTTGCGTTCCGCGTGGGCCGGCGCTTGAGCCGTGCTCCGCGTGGCCAAAGCTGCAAATAGAGCGGCAAATAGTGCCGCTGTAACCATCAAGATGCCTGCTCGACGCATGGAAGAATACTTTATAGGCACAGCGCTGCGAGGTGGAAGTGTCGAAAGTAATAGGGTCCCATTCACTTCTTCGTTGTGGGCCGCGTAGCGGTTGAAGGAAGAGAGTTGAAAGAAGAGAAAGATTGGTCGGGGAGAGAGGATTTGAACCTCCGACCCCCTGGTCCCGAA
>DATFZT010000037.1:0-6691 GCA_035314185.1 Terriglobales bacterium | reverse complement strand
GTGGGAACGGTCGATGAAGACTTCGCGGTCGAGAGCATGGCGGGAGAGGTCATGCTGCTGGGGAACACATCGTGGCGGATTCGCCGGATCGAAGGAAAGTCGTCGCGCATACTCGTGGAAAACGCGCAGGGCGCTCCGCCCGGGATACCGTTCTGGCGTGGAGAAGCTCCGGCGCGCACCGCCGAACTTTCGCAGCAGCTAGGCCAATTGCGCAAGGAAATCAGCAACCGCCTGCCCGGTGTGCTTCCGATCGAAGGATGGCGGAATCTGCCCGTAGTCATCGACGCCGTGAGTTGGCTGCAAGAGGAATGCGGGCTCGATCTCTCCGGCGCCGAGCAACTGATTCAGTACACGATCGAAGGCCGCGCGGTGCTGGGCGACGTGCCAACGCAAACGACGATCATCGCCGAAAGATTTTTCGACGAAGGCGGCGGGATGCAGCTAATCATCCACGCGCCCTTCGGCGGGCGCATCAACAAGGCCTGGGGACTGGCCTTGCGCAAGCGCTTCTGCCGCGGCTTCAATTTCGAACTACAGGCAGCCGCCACCGATAACGGCCTAAACATCGCGCTGGCTGAGCAGCATAGTTTTCCGCTGGCGGATGTTTTTCGATTCCTGGCTTCCGAGAGCATGCCGCCTATCCTGGAGCAAGCGGCCCTGGCGTCGCCCATCTTTCAAACGCGCTGGCGGTGGGATGCAACCCGAGCCCTGGCTCTACTGCGTTTTCAGGGCGGCAAGAAAGTGCCGCCGCAAATCCAACGCATGCGCTCCGACGATTTGCTGGCTTCGGTTTTTCCCGATGTAGCCGCCTGCCAGGAAAATATCGAAGGCGACATCAAAATTCCCGACCACCCGCTGGTGCGCGAGGTCATGAAAGACGTGCTCACCGAGGCGCTGGACATCGAAGGTCTCGCCGAGGTCTTGCGCGGCATCGAGCAGGGAAGAATTCGTTGCTTGGCCGTGGACACGCCGGTGCCGTCGCAATTCTCGCACGAAATTCTGAATGCGAATCCGTATGCCTACCTCGATGATGCGCCGCTCGAAGAGCGCCGGGCGCGTGCAGTCGAGATGCGGCGCGTATTGCCGGCATCCGTGCTCGAAGAAGTCGGCGCCCTCGATCCTGCAGCCATCGCGCAAGTGCAGCAGGAGGCGTGGCCCGATGTACGCGACGCTGATGAATTGCAGGATCTGCTGCATACGCTGGTAGTGTTGCCGGCGCCGGAGGGAAGCTCTCAGCTTTCAGCTGTCAGCTCTCAGGAAACGAAACCCCAGCTCACCGCCAGCTGGAGTGGATTCTTCGATCGCCTGCAACAGGAGAATCGCGCCGTTGTGGCGGGAGCTGCAGGCAAGCGCTATTGGATAGCTGCCGAGCGAGTCGAATGGTTCCAGGTAATGCATCGTGTGGTGACGGGGCTCCGCCCCGTCCCGGCGGGGCGAAGCCCCGCCACAACACAGGCGTTGAATTTCGACGATGCCGTGCTGGCCGCGGTGCAGGGATGGATCGCACATCTCGGCCCAACCACCGCGTCAGAAATAGGCGACTTGCTGGGACTGCCGCCGTCTGAGATCGAAAAAGCGCTGCTCCGCATGGAATCCAGCGGAGCAATTCTGCGCGGCAACTTCCGCCCAGCCAATTCGCGCCCGGTGTCATCCGCTGCGACCGTCCCCGAAACCGAGTGGTGCGAGCGCCGTCTGCTGGCCCGCATTCATCGCCTGACTGTCGCCACCTTGCGCAAGCAGATCGAGCCGGTAATTGCAGCGCAGTTCATGACCTGGCTTTTGCGCTGGCAGCATCTCGCTCCCGGCACGCAGGTGCGCGGAGAGCATGGCACGCTCGAAGTGATCCGCCAGTTGCAGGGGTTTGAAATTCCCGCCAGCGCGTGGGAGCGATTTGTGCTGGCGCGCCGAATCTCGGATTACGACCCGGCTAACCTCGATCAACTCTGCCTGACGGGAGCGGTGGGATGGGGCCGTCTGTCGCCGCATCCGGCGACGCTGGAAGCAACGGGAACCGATGCGGCGGGTCACGAAAACCGGCGCCGGGTGATTCCAACGCGAGTCGCACCCATCGCCTTTTTCGTCCGTGAAGATGCCGACTGGCTTCGACCACACCATCCCGGTGCAGAGGATTCTGCCACTTCGTTCCTGAGCCCGGTGGCGCAGGCGCTTCTCGAACTCTTGAAGCAGCGAGGGGCTCTGTTTTTTCCCGACATGGTGCGAGCTACGGGCCGGCTCAAAGCGGAAGTCGAAACCGGACTGTGGGAACTGGTCGCAGCCGGTCTCGTGACCGCCGATGGATTCGAAAACCTGCGCGCACTAGTGACGCCGAAGAGTTCGACCGGAAGCAGCCTGGCAAAAATGCGCCGCCCGCGCCATGCGCCCGGGCGCTGGTCTCTGCTGCACACCGAAGGTGCCGACCGCGACCGCAGCGTCGAGTCCTGTTGCTGGATGTTGTTGCGCCGCTACGGTGTGGTCTTCCGCGACCTGTTGGTACGCGAGACCAATCTTCCGCGCTGGCGTGAATTGCAAATCGGATACCGCCGCCTCGAAGACCGAGGCGAGGTCCGCGGTGGCCGCTTCGTCGATGGATTCCTAGGAGAGCAGTTCGCGCTTCCGGTGGCCGTTGAATCCTTGCGCGCCCATCGCAAGTTGCCGCAGCATGCTAATGCCGAGCGCGTCGTCATCGCCGCCGCCGATCCGCTGAACCTAGTCGGGATCATCGTTCCCGGCGAGCGGATTCCCGCAATCTCAGGAAGAAGCGTCACGTTTCGCGACGGCGTATGGGAAGCGGAAGATGCGCTGCTGGCTTCCGGCTACTAGAAGCCGCGCTGGAAGGCTAGTAGAGCGCGGCGCCCGACCGGCACATTTTATGCATTGTCATCCCGAGCGAAGCGATGGATCTGCAGTTCGCCGCAAGATGCAGATCCATCGCTTCGCTCGGGATGACAAAATCTGGCGGAGTTGGGCGTTGAAGAGAGGGGCCAGACTTTCGCCCGGCGACTAGGCTCACGGCAAATCCAACTTCAGCAGCGCCTGCGGATCCAGATACACCCCCTGCCAGCGCACCGCCAGATGCAAATGGGGCCCCGTAGCGCGCCCCGTGCCTCCGCTAAGCCCGATCGGCTGCCCTTTACCTACGTCGTCGCCTTCTTTAACCAGAAAACTAGAAAGATGCAGGTAGAGCGTCAGCAGTCCCTGGCCATGGTCGATCACGACGAAATTGCCTTCGTAGAACAGAGGTCGCGCCAGGATGACGCGTCCGCGATTCACGGCCGCGACCGAGGTTCCACCGGGCACGCGGAAATCAAGCCCAAAATGAGTGCTCTGCACCGAGCCATTGAAGACGCGCTCCGATCCAAACACGTCGGAGATTTCAGCACTCACCGGAGCGGCAAACGACCCTTCCCATTCGCGCCCCGGGCTGAGGGTCTTAAAAGCCTCGGCCTTAGTCTCCTTGTCCTGTTCGATCTGGTGCAGGTCTTCGGGGCTGGGCGCAGTATAGCGTCCGGGAACTGTCAGCACGGCGTGGCGCGGATAGCTTTGGCGTGCCACGCGAATTTGTTTTTCGAATGAAATCACCTCTCCGGCAGATGCTCCAGATGAAGTCTCGGCGTGAAGCTCGATAGGATAAGCTCCCGGCTTGGTTTCCAGGCTAATTCCGGCGAGCGCGAACCATGACTTGTGGCCCGCGTCAAAGCTGAAGGCGATCTCATGTCCGAGCCAGTTGGCCGAAAGCGTGCGAACCGGCTGCGGAGTGGTGACACGGAAAAGCACCGGCGCTCCGTTGACTAGGCGGGCGGGTTGGGTGACGACCGTCCATTTGCTGACCGTCGAGTGGGCGGCAGGTGCCGCGGGTAGACTTGCGGTCAGCGAAAGCAGCACGAACACGATGAGTGTGGCGGGATGGATGAAGCGTTCGCGCATCGCGTCTTCTGACTAGAACTGACCAATTCTAGTCTTCTTCCGCTTCTTCGCTGATCTTGATGCGGAGCGACTTGAGGAACTTCATATCCTGATCGCTGATCTTGAGTTCAGGATTGGTGCTGAGGGTGGAGACCAGGGAAGTTTTGTCAGTGGTGTGTTCGCCTTGCTTGCTGACGCCGATGGTGGCTTCGAGAACCAGGAAAATGTCGTAGCCGCCTTCCTTGATGCGGGCCACGACTTCGGCGATCTGCTCGGAATCGGATAGTGACTCGTTGATCGCTTCTCCGAGATCTTTCATGAGCTGCTTCAGTTGCTGATCCACGAATCCCCCTGGAATTGGACGCCGCTGACGGCTGACATCACAAGCGTTTGTGATGCCGCCCACCGCCATTGTACGCCCGGCCGCTGCTAAAATCGACTGACAGTGACCGGCCAATGGTGACCGACTACTGATGGTAACGGACCATGGTAACGGACCAATGATCGACCACCAAATGATCGACGGCCAATGGGTGAGAAAAATCAAGCTGATTTTCTGTGCGGCCGCTAACCTGCTGGAGCGCAGCCGGATGGGCCGGGCGGCGCTGGCCGGGATCCGTGCGGCCGCGCATTCCTTCGGGCGTGTCCTGCACCAGCTCTGGCTCGAAGTGACGGGATTCATGTTTCTGGCGATTGCCGGAATCGGGGCGCTCGCCGGCATCCGCGAATACGGGAAGTACCAGGCTAGCCACTCCGCAGGCCCAGGAAGGTTAGTGCTTGCGGTATGCTTCACCGTTTCCTTCGCCTGGTTCGGGGTGAGCTCATTCTGGCGGGTGAAGAGAAAAGCCAAGAGCTGAGAGCCACCGCAAAGACGCCGAAGCGCAGAAGAAGAAGGGCAGGCAGAACATGACGCAACTCAAGACGCCCGAACCCGCAAGCAAGCGAGAAGCCAGCCTGCCAGTTCAAGAGACGTCTTCACACATCCCCGTTCGCCCGCTCTACACGCCCGAAGATCTAGCCGCTCGGGACTACGACCGCGATGTGGGTTATCCAGGAGAGTTCCCCTACACACGGGGCGTCCAGGCCACCATGTATCGCGGCCGCCTGTGGACGATGCGCCAGTACGCCGGCATGGGCGACGCCGAGGAGTCGAACAAGCGCTACAAATACCTGCTGGCCAATGGAACGACGGGACTATCGGTCGCCTTCGATTTGCCGACGCAAATTGGCCTCGATTCCGACAACCCCCTGGCCGTGGGAGAAGTTGGCAAAGTCGGCGTGGCCATCGATTCGATCGAAGACATGCAGCGCCTGTTCGATGGCATTGACCTGACCGCGATTTCAACATCGATGACCATCAATGCAACGGCGTCGATTCTGCTGGCGCTCTACTTAGCCGTGGCGCGGCGGCAAGGCCGTGACATTCGTAAGCTCTCCGGCACCGTGCAGAATGACGTGCTCAAGGAGTACATCGCGCGCGGAACCTATATTTATCCGCCCCACCAGGCCATGCGCATCATCACCGACATGTTTGCCTGGTCGAATGAGCACGTGCCGGAGTGGAACACGATCTCGATCTCGGGCTATCACATGCGCGAGGCGGGATCGACGGCGGTGCAGGAAGTCGCCTTCACCCTGGGCAACGGAATTGCCTATGTGGAAGCGGCGATTCGCGCCGGCCTCGATATCGATAAGTTCGCGCCGCGGCTCTCCTTCTTCTTCAATGCCCACAGCAATTTTCTGGAAGAGGTGGCAAAGTTCCGCGCCGCGCGCCGCATGTGGGCGAAGATCATGCGCAACCGTTTTAAGGCGAAGAATCCAAAATCGTGGATGCTGCGCTTCCACACGCAAACGGCCGGCTCCACGCTGACCGCGCAGCAACCGGAGAACAACATCGTGCGCACGGCGATCCAGGCCATGGCGGCCGTGCTCGGGGGAACACAGTCCCTGCACACCAATTCGTTTGACGAGGCCTTGGCCCTGCCGACCGAGGCGTCGGCCCGGATCGCGTTGCGCACCCAGCAGGTGATCGCGTTTGAATCGGGGGCACCACAGACCGTCGATCCGCTGGCAGGTTCGTATTACATCGAGTCGCTTACCAGCGAAATCGAGAAACGCGCCGACGACTATCTGGAAAAAATCGAAGCCATGGGCGGCATGCTGAAGGCGATCGAGCGCGGGTACGTCCAGCAGGAGATCCAGAACGCGGCCTACGAATATCAGCAAGCGGTCGATCGCCAGGAGGCGGTGGTGGTTGGCGTGAACCGTTTCCAGATTGAACAGGAGCACGCAGTACCGATTCTGCGTATAGACCCGGCACTGGAACCGAGGCAGGTAGAGCGCCTGCGAGCGCTGCGCGCGAAACGCAATTCCCAGACTTGGCAGGCTGCGATCCGAGCGGTCGAAGACGCGGCGCGCTCGGGAGAAAATCTAATGCCTCAGATACTCGCCGCAGTGGAAGCAAATGCCACGGTAGGTGAGATTTCAGATGCCATGCGGAAAGTGTACGGGGAGTACAAAGAAGCAGTGGTGATCTAGATGATCACGCCCGTAGAGATGGGGCTTGCCCCGTCTCCGCCGCGAGAGCCGCGGCAAACCGCGTCTCTACGAAAAATCCGATCAAGTGCGGTTCGGGGAAGGGCACGGCTTCACAGCTTGCGGAAAAACGAGATGTTTCTGACGCCCTGTCTTTCCGTGAGTTGTTTTTCCGTGCGAGATCAATCCTCGATTTCGTGTTCCCCGGCCTTTTTTCGCTCGCCGGGCACACTCATCCCGACGCACTACACGG
>DATFZT010000036.1:0-7358 GCA_035314185.1 Terriglobales bacterium | reverse complement strand
ATAGGAAGTTTCATCGGCGTAACTCTCTCCGCTGCGGGTGCGGCTTCCCAGACGATACGACGCGTTGTACTCGGTGAACATGTCGGCGAGGCGCTCGACTTCGCCGGTATTCGGCGCCGCAAGAATTACCTGCGTGCCGCCGCCGACCAACTTCTGGACTTGCTCGATCATGGCCGGCACCGCACCGTGGAAGCGCGTGGCGGGCTGGGAAAGAAAAGCGGCCTCCGGTCGTTCTTGATGGGCTTCGTGGGCCACTGCCAGATATTCGAAATCGGCTCCGGCGAGAGAAGCGGTTTCTTCCCGCCAGCGCTCGGGCGTCAGATAAAGATCGGCGGGACGGACCAGGTTCCCCACTCCGCTGCGCTCGTGCGCTTCTTCGATGCGGGCCCAGACTTTGTCCAGTTCCTGCATCAGTGCTTCGGGCTCGTCGAGAATCACGCGCGCCTCCGGAAGCAGCCCGAAAATACTGCGGTCGGCGCCTGCCACCGGAGCGTAGAACTCCCAGCCCGGGAAAACTCCAGCGCCTGAATCGCGCGCCGCTTGTTCCACAACCTCCGGCGACCCTGTAATGCGCTTCCCTGAAAGGCGCGCGTTGATCGAACCCAGGAGTTCTTCCGTGACCGGCGTTTCCGTCAAAGGCAGAAGCAGCGCTTCATCGACTGGGTTGGACGACCGCTGACTTGCCGGGTCGAACTTTCGCATGGACTCGATCTCATCCCCGAAAAATTCGACGCGCACCGGCCGGTCCGCTTCCGGCGAGTACACATCCAGAATGCCTCCGCGAGCCGCGTATTGCCCCGGCATTTCCACGACATCGGTTGCGGTGTAGCCGACGGTGTTGAGATGTTGGAGCAGTTTCTCCAGATCGAAAATCTCACCGCGGCGCAGAACCCGCGCCAGGTCGGCATAGTACTCGGGAGAACGCAGAAGAATTGTGGTGGCGGTCACCGGTGAGATCACGATCGCGGCGCGGCCGGTCGCGATCTTCCACAACGCCGTCGCGCGCTCTTCCTGAATCTCCGGATGCGGCGACAGATTCTGGAAGGGCAGCACATCGCGTGCCGGCAGAGTAACGACCGAGTCTGGATCGGCCGCTCCAGTCAGTTCGCAGAAGGCGCGCAGCACGGGCAGCAAATCTTCAGCGGCACGGTTGTCGGCCACCACCAGCACAAACGGACGCTCGACCGTGCGTCGCAGCAAAACAATGATCAGGGTTTTGGCCGCCGCGGACAGTCCAGTAACACTTATCCGTCCCGCGCTCTCCCGCAGATGGGAGGCGGCACGCGTGAAGGCAGGTAATTGTTCCACTTCCGCAAAAAGTTCGCGGACGAACGGCAAAAGCATTTCCTCTTGATTCTATCAAGATGGGCGGTTTGGGAGTGGGTAACCCGGTCTGCGCCAAATGACGAGCGACCGACTGCTGCGTTACTTTCGCAGCAGCGGCCGCGTCAAACATGTCGGGCCACCTGCCCCGTTGATGCAAATCTCCGACCCTGGAAAAGTGCGCACGTCGAAGCCGGCGTCGCGCATGTGTTGATTTGTCTTGACGTTTTCTTCGAGCGCAATCAAACGCGCCTTGCCTAAAGCGAGCACGTTGCAAGCGAGCGTCTCGCGCTCGCTGTAGTCGATCTCAATCAATCGGAAGGCGCGTGCCTTCAGCAATTCGACAGTCTCCACCGCCAGCCAGGGCAAATCGACCAGAATGGTCTGCTCATCGAGCATGCTCATCAGCGACATCAGGTGCAAACACGCGGACGGCCCGGGCCCGTAGGGCAGCGGCGCCGACAGCACTTCAACATTTTTCAGGGAATCTTTTGAGGAGAGCAGCGACCGCATCTGCCCAATCCCCGGCTTGTTCGTCCGATAGCCGGCTCCGATGAGCAGGATCCGCGAATCGAGCCACACCATGTCGCCGGATTCGGAAGTCCCGGGCAGATCGATCTCGCCGAAGACCGGAATGCCCAGTTGCCGGCAAAAGTCAGCGTGCGCTGGCGCCTCAGCCACGCGATTCTTCTTTCCTGGATTCATCAGGATGAGACCACGGTCGGTGGCCAGCGACGCATCGTGTGCGTAGACGGCATCGAGGGTTAGCGCTTCCGACGCGGGCAGACTCACGACTTCGGCTCCGCTTTCTCGAAGCAGCCGGCACAGAATCTCGTGCTGGCTCTGTGCCGCCGCAAAATCAGGAGCATGCTGGAATCCCAGTTCTTGCCATGCCGAGGCTTTCGCGGGAGTATCCCATCCAGCGTTCCGCGGCGGACACACCATCACGCGCAGCAGTTCGTCAGTCATGGAATGACCGTTGAAATTCTCAGCAGGCACCATCGAAGGCACAAGAAATATTTCTGGCACGACACGAATCCCGCGCTGAGGAGTCCCTCGCTTCAAGAAATCTAAAGAAACGCGCGCGCAAACGCAACGCACCGCGCCAAGAACAGAGCAGACGTCCGAACAAAAACAGCGTCTGACTGTTAGCTCCGCCTCCAGGTAATCCACCTTATTGCTTGCCTAAACACCCCCTTCTGATGTACATATCAGCGGTATCCCGTCCTAACTAAAGTGCTTGAAGTTCAAGTAGCTCGTGAAAAAGCGCGCAGTTTGATTCCCGCCTTCCTCCACGATGCGGAAGATCCAGGAGCCCTATGAAAGCGTCATTGCGTGTGTTCTGTTTCGCGGTCGTGTTCTTACTCGTCCGTCAATCTGCATTTGCCCAGGGCGCCGCCACCGGCGACCTCCACGTCAGTGTGAAAGATCCGAAGGGCAATGCAGTGACCAATGCCACGGTCACGGTGCGCGATGCCGCGAAGGGCCTGGAACGCGCCGCCAGCGGCGACGGCCAGGGAGGGTACGGCGTGCGTCAGTTAGCTCCCGGAACTTATTCCGTCATCGTGGAGGCGCCCGGCTTCGGCAAGGCTGAAGTCATGGACGTGGCCATCAACGTTGGGGGGATGGCCGAGTTACCCGTTGCGCTCACCGTCGCGGGCGGCAAGGAAGTCGTCGAGGTCAACTCCCAGGCCGAGATCGTTGAAACCTCGCGCAGTTCCACCACGGATACCATCGGCGAGCGGCGCATTGACAATCTGCCGATCAACGGACGCAACTATATTCAGTTCACGCTGACGGATTCGCAGGTGCAGCGCGACAGCGCCCCCAACACCGGCGCGGCGCCCACCTCCGGCCTGAACATGAGCGGCCAGCGTGCCCGCTCCAACCTGGTCAATGTTGACGGCGCCGACGCCACCGACAATTCCACCAACGGAGTGCGCTCCACGGTCTCGCAGGAAGCGGTGCAGGAATTCCAGATCATCACTAACAACTACGCGGCCGAATATGGCCGCGCCGCCGGCGGCGTGGTTAACATCATCACGCGCTCCGGGTCGAACGATTTCCACGGCAACGTCTTTGGATACCTTCGCGATCGTGACTTCCAGGCCGTCAATCCCTTCAGCACAACTCCCAACCCTGCTTACACTCGGGTGCAGGCAGGCACAGCGTTCGGGGGGCCAATCAAAAAAGACAAGACATACTACTTCTTTTCGTATGAAGTCACCCGAAGGCATGAGACAGGATTTTCGAGCATTGGGCAGAGTAATTTCGGTCTTACACCCTTCGACACCACGCCGTACGGCCTGGGACTTGGCACTTTGCAGTTGACCACGAACCAGATTTCTTATCTAACCAACCCGCTTGTTGACCAGGCCGCAGCCACCAATCCAACCACCTTTGGCCTCGCATTGGGCGAATACGCGGCCATCGCCGGGGCGTCTTCGGGCATGGCAGTAAATGGCGCGTACCCGACAAACCTGGGCGGGTTGCCTGGCTTTATCTCCACCTGCCCGCCTCCTGGAGGCTGCTTTGTCCCTGCTTCTTACCAGACACTCGCTTCGCAGGAAGGGAACTTCCCCGTATTCGAAGGCACCAGTCTCTATTCGCTTCGCATCGATCACAACGTGAGCAACAACAACCGGCTCACGTTGCGCGCCAATGTCAGTCCCAGTACCGTGACCGGCATCGAAGTCAGCGGACAGGACCAACCCTTCGGTCAAAACGCCTATTCGCGCACCTCTCAGCAGACCTACCGTGACGTCGCGGGCATGGTGCAGGACACCTGGACCCTGGGCACAAACAAGGTGAATGAATTCCGCTTCCAATATGCCCGGCGCGGTTTGTCGTATTACTACAACACCGCCATCCCCGGAGGTTCCGACCCGGCCGTGAATATCCCGGGCTTCGCCTACTTCGGCCGTGAGCCCTACTCCTACATCCAGCGTGTCGAGAATCGTTACCAGTTCACCGACAATTTCTCCTGGACCATCGGACGGCACGGCACTAAGTTTGGCGTCGACTTCAACTATATTCCGATCACGGCCACCTTCACGGTGAACTACGGCGGGGTGTACGATTTCGGCTCGCTTTCGGCCTCCAACGCGCTTCCCACCGCAACGTACGGGGTGTTACAAGGAGGCGTACCTTCTGTAAGTATTCCTGGCCTATCCGCCGTGCAGTCCTACGGGTTCGGTGTCCCCGGAGACTTCATCCAGGGGCTCGGCAGCCCCAGCGACTCTTTCTCCAACAAACCGCTGGGCGTATTCTGGCAGGACTCATGGCGCGTGCGCCCCAATCTTACGTTGAATTACGGTGTGCGCTACGATGTGGAATTCCCGCCCCAGCTCAAGCCCCTGCAAGGAATGGCTCTCGCCGCCTATGACACCCTGGGATTACAGAAAGGAATTCAGACCGACAAGAACAACATTCAGCCGCGCATCGGTGTCGCGTGGGATCCCAAGGGAGACGGCAAAACCGTAGTGCGCGCGTCTTTCGGCATGTTCTATGATCACCCCTTACTTGGCCTCTACTTCCTCGGCGATGCATCCGACGGCTCGACTAGCGGGCAGTTGGCATTCGCCGGCACCGGTCCCTGCAGCATTCCACCCGGAGCCACCAGTAACGCGGCCAACCTGAATGCCGTCCCGATCTTCCAGGGACTCCTGAATCAGCCCCAGTGTGCGTCCTCGCCCTTCCCACAAGCGAATACCAATCTTTTCTATCTGCCGAACCAGCAACAGTTCCAAGCCTTGAATACTCCCAATTCAGTTTTCCTCAACCAGAACTATCTCAACCTGTCTCAAGGAACCTTCCTGCCCCTCGCCTTCCAGCCCTTCGGTTACCCGCAGGGCAAGAACTTTGTTTACGCCTACTCGCAACAAGCGAACCTGACCATCGAGCGCGACCTTGGCGATGGCTATGCCTTCAGCCTGGCGTATAACTTCAACGGCGGACGTCACCTCAACCGCCCTATCAACGCCAACACCGTGCGGGGCGACTTGATGGTGCAGAACTTCAGCGCGGCCATCGCGGCGGGACAAACGCCCAGCAGCCCGTTCACGGTAGGAACTGGAGCGGTTCCTTGCGGATCAGGTTCGCTCGGCCCGTGGGTCAATTCAGCGCTGATGAACTTCTTTCGCCCCGGTGGCTTGAACCCCTCCATTGCCGGCGCTCTGCTGCTCGGGGGCGGCGGCGCGTGCGTCAGTCTTGCCCAATCTATCGAAAGCAGTCTCGCAGGGCAGGGATTTAACACGAATTGCAATCCCGCAACCTTTGTCGGCTGCGTCCCCTTCGGCGACATGGACGCCAACTACTCCAACGGCAGTTCCGTCTATCACGGCCTGACCGCCAATCTCCGCAAGCGCTTCAGCAACCACTACGAATTCCTGGCGTCCTACACTTGGTCGCATGCGATCGACGATTCCACCGACCTGCAATCCACGCTCACCCCGCAGGACAGCTACATCCCGAGCGCCGATCGCTCCTCGTCGCTGTTTGATCAGCGTCAACGCTTCGTCTTTAGCGGTGTCTACCAGTCGGGCAAACTCAGCGGCAGCGGCTTCGCCAGCAAGTTCTTCAGCAATTGGACATTCGCTCCCTCGATCGAATTCAGTTCCGGCCGGCCCTTCAACATCATCACCGGCAATGGCGACAACCTCCAGTTGTCTTCCCTCACCGGGCGGCCCAACACCGTGGTAAACCCTGCTTGCTCGGCGATTGGAGATGCTCCGGTCCAGTCGAAGTTCTCTCCCACTGGAGTTTTCCAGGAACCCTGCATCTTTGACTGGAATGGCGAGATTGGACTCTCCGGCCTCGCCTCCCTCGATGGCAACCTAGGCCGCAACGCGGGTATCACCCCCTGGTTAGTCTTCAACGACGTGCGCTTCGCCAAACGTATGTACTTCGGCGAGCGCTTCAACATGGACTTCATCACCGACATGTTCAACATCGCCAACGTGTACAACGTAGCTGCCGTCAGCCCGCTCTGCAGTAGCTCCACCTGCAACGCCGGTCAGGCTACGGCCGCCTACGACCCGCGCCAGTTCCAGTTTGCGTTGAAATTGAACTGGTAAAATCAGAGTTTGGGGGCTGGGCGGGGAATGGGGATATTCGGAGGCTTCGTATCAGGACATCGCTTTAGCGATGCCACAAACTGCGCGCGATCAATCGCCCCCTTAAGAGCTGGGCATCGAATTCGGGCATTGGTCGTCCTGATCCTGCTGGCGCTGCTCTTCTTCACTTCGACTTACACAGTCGCCGACAGCGGAGCGGAAACCTACAAGACGAAATGTTCAGCCTGCCACGGCGCCCACGGAGCGGGTGACACCATGATCGGCAGGAACCTGAACCTGCGCGCACTCGGTTCAGCCGACGCGCAAAGACAATCGGACGACGAACTCTTCACCATCATCAGCAGAGGCAAGAATAAGGACAGGATGCCGCCCTTTGATCGCAAACTCTCTCAAGAACAGATTCGCGACGTAGTAAGATACATTCGCACTTTAAGAAAATAGACTTGTTGCGGTGCTTCCGCCAAGTAACGGCTGGGAGTCTTCTTCCGGCTTTTTTTGGCTTCCTGAGCTTCGGGCGGTGCGAACGCCAACCAAAAAAGAAAAGCCGCAGTGAGTCTGCGGCTGTCCTCTGGTCCTATTCTCTTACCGCTCGCCAGATTACTTGTTGGATTCTTTGTCCTTGGCGATGCTCTTGCTGATCCGGTTCTGCTGACGATTGATCCCGTTCTGCTCGCTCTTGGTGAGATGGCCGTTGTTCTTTGCCATATCCGCCTTTTCGCGGTTCTGCACGCTGGTCTCGCGATTCTCCAGGTTAGCAGTTTGCTTCGAGTTCAACGTCCCGTTCTTCACGCCGTTGCCAATGCGCTGTTGCTGGTTTTCTTCACGGCCGTTCACTTGATTGACACGCGGATGGCCGGGATCGACAACGCCCGGGCCCGCGCCTGAGGTGGTTGAGGTTTGAGCAGAGGCGGAACCCGTAATCATAAGCCCCCCGACTGCCAGGACTAACAACGACTTGGT
>DATFZT010000035.1:0-9865 GCA_035314185.1 Terriglobales bacterium | reverse complement strand
TGGTGTCAAGAAAAAGCCTGCCCCACGGCCGGTGGGACAGACCATTAAGTCTGATGAACAGATTTCGCTCAGGCTATGCGGCGTTCCTCCTCTTGTTTACCTTGCATGTAGTCAACGGCTGCCTGGGCTTTGCTCGCCGCTGTGAAAATGGCTCGCTTGTCGTTCTTCAGAACCCGCAGCCACGAAGCCAGATAAGCGGCATGATCAGGCCGCGGTTCGTTCGAAAGACCAAGTTCAGCACACAGAAACGCTGCTCCCAGTTCGGCAATAAGCTCCTCAGCGGCGTACGCTTCGCCACCAAAGCGGGTTGAGAGTTCACGGTTGAGCCGTGATACTGCTCCGGTCCAGTGCGTCGATTCGTGCGCCAGAGTCGAGTAGTAAGCTAGCGCACTCAGAAAGACCTCAAAGCGTGGCATCTGAATGTGGTCAGTCCCGGGACTGTAGCAAGCCCTATTGCCACCATGGCGGATATCCGCACCCAAAGCTGAAAAGAAATTCTCCGCCGTCTGAACCCTTTCAACTTCGGTAATGGCCGGCACCTCGGGCGGGGTGAATCCGTCCACCTGGTCCGCGTTGAAGACCGAATAGCCACGTGCCAGGACGGAACGCCTGCTCTCTTCTTCCCGTTCCTCATTTTTCGACCCTTCGTTGATACCCAGATCGGAGAATTTCCAAAAGACAACCAGCGTTGCTTTCTCTGCTTTTCTGACGTTGGCTCCCAGCTCGTTCCACTGTTTGTAGGTTGCCCACAGATTGGTGTTGTATCCGCGCTCTTCTGCCGCTGCCCACAAGCTCAAAATATTGATGCCCCGGTACGGCTTCTTGGATTGGGAGTTAATCGGAACGAAGATCTCACCGGCGGTTTGATGCCAAGGCCTCTTCCAGTCCCCGGCTCCTTTCTCCATCGCTTCAATAATCTGGTTGGTAACCCGTTGATAAACGTCTTGATATTAGCTGTGCATTGGCTATTCTCCTTATTTTCAGGCTATTACTGTGACAACTGCCTTCTAGGCACGCGCCAATGAGCGGGGAGGCAAGGTCATAGGCCGAAGGCGAGCGAGGGGAATCACCCAGGCTGCACAAGCCCGACGCGGTATCAGGGTGCGGAAGCTTGGGGACACGCTCGGTGAAGCCCAGAGGGATGCCTTGACCGCGCCAGGGGCAACGCCCCTTAGGGTTTTTCTTTGCGTTTAAAGGCTTGGGAGAAAGAAGCGTCGAGTTTGTGTTAGAAGGAGAGTTCTTTTAGGTTCGCAAGAAGTTCGGAAACTCCTGCGAAGTGGTGCCGCGCGTCGGTAGGCGTGAGGTCAAGGCCACGGTTCCAAATAATGTCCGACTCGCCATCCGGACGGCGGAGCCTTAATCCGACATTTCCCACAAGCCGGGTTCTCGGGAGCTTCACGGACCACTTCTCCGGTTTGCCGACTATACGGACAAGTGGATACGCATTCCGCCCAAACGCGCACATTGGCCTCTTAGCAAGAGGTAAGCGCGGCATTCAAACATTTAGATGTCACCGACAAACGAGATAAGGGCGTCTTTCGAACTCAATTTCAAATCGGCTCAGAGTACCGGCCCCTTAGGCGAGGCGCGCAATACCAGGCATGAGCGTTCTCAGAAGCTGTCGACCATCCAGGCATTGTTGTCGCCCGGGGTCTCCATCTCCAATATCCCGTGATGCCCGTCCGGAGACTGAATCAGCCATGTATTCCCGCCATTCGCTTCCCCGCGAACGGCCACTTCTACCTTGGCCATTTCATTAACTTCGAGCGTCACCCACGCGCCTTTTGATGTTCGGGGGAATAGCCTGCGAGCCACACTAGATTCTGCCTATCTGAGGGGCTAAAGGAGAAACACGGAGAGAACACGAAGAAGGAACCTAGCCCGCGACCGCACAGCCAACCAAAACAAGAACGGCAGCACCTGATTGGGCCCGTCACCGCCGTTCGAGGTTTGGACCCGGGAACCCAACCCGACTAGAAGATGATCTTCAAGCCGTACTGCATTTCGCGGGGGTTGCGCGCCACCGTTGCCTGACCCAGGTTTGCGGTCGGAGTGTAGCGCGTGATGATGTTGTTGGTGGGGCTGCAGACCTGGTACAGCCCACTGGCATCGGGCGATCCGCAATTTACCGAAGCCGCGATCGCTCCACCGTTGGTTCCGTTGATGGAGCCACCGTTGAAGTTGGCGTGGTTGAACAGATTGAAGAAGTCCATGCGGAATTGGATGCGGAGCCGCTCGCCCCACACCTTCCAGTTCTTGTCTACCGAGAAGTCGGTGTTGACAAGCCCCGGTCCGTGGCAGTAGCCCATCGGCTCCAGGTTATTCGGAATCGTTCCGATCTGGTAACCGACCAGGGTCACCGCATTGGGGTTCAGCACCTGAGCTCCGGCCGTGCCCTGCTGACAGGTATTGCCACCAGGTGAAACTAACGGCCGCTCCGTGATGGGGAAGCCGGTACCAACCAGCTCGGTGAGCCCGCCGTTCGCGCCTCCGATGGTGCGGGTGGTGTCTTCGCCCACGAAGGCCTGGAAGAACGACACCGAAGTACCCGATGCGTACTGCGTGATCGCGGCCAGTTCCCATCCGCCAGCCACACCCCGTACCCACTGATTCTGGCCTTTCAGAGCAGGCAGGTAGTACACCAGGTTGGCAACGAAGATCTGCGGACGGTTGATTTGCGTATTGCCGCGATTCAAATACGGCTCTGGTCCATACAGGTAGCTCTGGGGTCCGCTGCCGCCGTTAGAGTCATTCAAAACCACGTCGCCGATGGAGTGGGAATAGGTGTACGCAGCCTGCAACTGGAACTTCTGGATCTGGTATTTGAACAACGCCTGCAGCGAGTTGTAGCTCGCCGAGCCGCTGTGTTCCCACTGCGTCAAGGTCCCCCAGTTCCCCGCACCGAATTGACGGAGCGCGTTCTGCCCGTCATTCCCGTTGAGGAAGGCCGACGCCAGCCAGTCCGCTTGTGGAACATAGTTCTCGTCGTAGCTGTTGAGAACATCCACGGCGTGGTTGCCCACGTAGGCCACTTCAAACGTCATGGCCTTGCTGAAGGCGTGCTCCACGGCGAAGTTCCATTGCAGGGAGTAAGGCACCCGGGCAAGCGGGCTCACGCCGCCGTCGGGGGCCGCGTTGCCCGTGGGCAGTCCGGGGGGTGGAGGACCGTCGAGCGTTCGGACGTAGTACGCAGTGATGACAAACGGCACGTTATCGGTGAGCGCGTATCCAATAGCTGACGTACGATCGCGCTGGTAGAAGATGCCGAACCCCGCACGAACCGCGGTGTTGCCGTTGCCCTTGGGATCCCAGGAAATACCAAGTCGCGGCGCGAACATGTTCTTCTTCGTGTTCTGCAAGTACTTATTCGGTCCCGGAGTTCCAGGAACGAAGTTCGTACCATAAATCTGGTTGTACTGGGTACAGTAGTTCGTGCCCGGAACAATCGAAACGCCGTTACAGCCGTTGCTGCCCAGCGCCGGGTTATACAACGATGGAACGAAACTGGTTTGTTGGTTGCTTGGGCTAAACGGGGGATTCAGAATCGAGTAGCGCAATCCGGCGTCGATCGTCAGGTTGCGGCGCACCTTCCAGTTGTCGGCAACGTAGAACTCGTAGTCACGCCACCGGATGTGGTTGTAGAGGTTGGTATTCGGCTCCGAGAAGCCCCACTGGGCGCCCGGTATCAGCACGTCAGCCAAGTTGTTTCCGGTCGGCATGCTGGTGTCCCAGTCAGCCGTACCGAACGTCGGGTACTGGCTGCTGTTGGTGGCGGTTATCTCGTTCTTGCCGTCCCAGCCCAGGAAGCCACCGAACCTCAGCGTGTGGGTGCCGATGACCTTCGAGAAGTCATCGCGAACCGTGTAGATGTCTTGGCTGTTCTTCCAGGGCGCTTGCATCGACAGGGTGTAATCGCTGCCATAGTTGCCCAAGCCGCCAAAGATTAGGGGAATACCGACCGGGTAGGTCTTGAACGACAACGGCCACTGCGGCGGGATACCGGCGGTGGTGCGCGCCAGCAGGCTCGGATCGGTGCCGCCCGGGGTGATGATAATGCGGTCACCGGAGTAAGCGAACTCGAGATCGTTGACCATGGTGGTACCGATGGTCGAGGTGAGACGGCCCATAATCTGCCTGGTGTCTTGCGACCAGTTCGATTCGAGTGCCGGGAAGGGATCGTCGCCCCAGAAGTTCTGGTAGAGGATAGGGGCGTTGTCGGTCGAGCTGTCCTGCGTCCAGCGGAACATCAGGGTCTGGGTGTGGGTGATGTTGTAGTCGAGGCGGATGTTGAATTCCTTCCAGTCAATGGGAGAGGTCGGCGACACAACCCAGTTGTTGCCGTTCACCGGATTGAGCAAGTTGGGCAGTGGATATTCCTCGGCCAACAATACTCCGCCGGGATCCAGGAGTGGACTCGCTGTGGTCGGCGAAGCACCCTTGAAGGTAAACGGAGTGGCGGCATTCGCTAGTCCGTATTGCACCAAGTTGGCAGGCTGCGGCTCGCCGCAAACACTGGGGACGCTGAAATCTCCATTTCGCTCCGCCATGGTCGCAACGCAAGCTTCGCGGGTCGAACCGCGCTTCTCAACGTTCCACTCCATGCTGTAAAAGACGAACAGCTTGTCTTTCTTGATCGGTCCGCCGACGGAGAAGCCGAAGTCGTTGCGGTGCTCCACCTGCTTTTGGATGAACGGATTTGATGGATCTTGCGCTTTTGCGCCAGCAGCGAAATAGTCCCAGGCATTCAGCGCCGTGTTACGGCCGAAGTACAGCACATCGCCATGCCACTGGTTGCTGCCGCTCTTGGTCACAATGTTGATCACTGCGCCTGAGGCCTGGCCGTATTCCGCTCCGTACGAGTTGCGCAGCATCTTAAACTCGCTGATGGCTTCGATCGAGGGGTACAGCAGAATCGTCCGGTTGGAGCCGACGTCGTTGTTGTTGGCGCCATCGATCAAGAACAGGTTGCTGGTGTAGGAATTGCCGTTCACCGCGAAGTCAACGCCCCCCAGGATGCCCTTGTTCTGGCTGTCAAAGCTATCGGCAGCGGAAACACCGGGCTGCAACTGGGTCAACTGCACGAAGTTGCGTCCGTTGAGGGGCAGTTCGCGGACCTGCTCGCCGGTGACCACTTCGCCCAGTGCGGCATTGTCGGTCTGGACCTGGATTTCGCTGGCGGCAACCGTCACCTGCTGAGAAGTGCTGCCCATCTGCAACTGCACGTTGGCCACTTCGGTGCTGGAAGTGTGCACTTCGACATCGCTGATGACCGACTCTTTGAAGTTTTGAGCCTTGACCGACACCTTGTACAAGCCGGGGTTCAACTCCGGGACGAGATACTCGCCTTGCGTGTTCGTTACGGCGTTGCGCTCTTGCCCGGTTGCGGTGCTGGTGACGACCACCGGAATGTTGGCCACGACTGCGCCCGATGGATCGGAAACTATGCCTCGAATTGTGCCCGTCGTCTTCTGCGCCAGCAGCGGCAAAGCCACCAGAGAGACAACTACAAGGGACGAGAAAATCCATCGACCCATAGGGCAACCTTAGTGCCCAACACTATACCCCAACCCCTTCCGCCACTAGACTTATTTGCTTATACCGCTTCCACGGTTTAGGAAGGGTCGAGCCTCGCCTTTCTGGGCGTCTTAAATTAGCGGCTAAATCAGGATCCGCTCGACCAGCCGAGTTCAGGTAGCCGGAACCGCGCTATTGGGGCGACGGCCCTTCATCATGCAAGAGCACGACGTCGGATTCGAAGTGGGTCAGCATGACACCGAGGGTCTTGCCGTCGGGAGAGAATTGAGCTGCCTGGATCGCATCTGTTGTGAAATTCGTGATCTGGCGGCCGGGGGAACCATCGAGCGGCTGGAGCCAGAGGTTCATCGTTCCCGGCTCATAAATGGTATATACGACGGCCTTCCCGTCGGGCGTGAATAGCAAGCCGGATCCAATGCGGGGATCGGGATCAAGGAATTGCGGCTGCACCTTGGGTCCGGCATGGAGCGGGACTAAGACGACCTTCCTCAGGGGCGTTGTTGCGGTGCCAAACGCTGGAAATGCCAGGAGCTTGCCGTCCGGCGAGACTGCCACCGCTCCCGATGCTGCGACGAGGCCACTGGACAAGGCACTCCCCGGTACCACCTCGGGAGTTCCGCCGTCGATGGGTACTTGCCATAGTTGAGGAGGATCCAAGCTCGCGTAATATACCCACTTTCCGTCCGGTGAGCAGTTCGGATTAACGTCGCCTACCCCTTTCGTTAGCTGTTTGGGGTCTGAGCCATCGGTATCCACGCGCCCGATGTTCGTTTTCTTGCCGCCGGCATGATCGGACCAGGTGAACACGACGTAGCGCCCTCCGGGACAGCCTTTCGGGAAAATAATCTTCGATGACGGTTCACTGAAAAGCGTGGTTTTGTTGCTGCCATCGGGGGACATTCGCAGCAGGTTGCTGTCATCGCCAAAGTAAAGATCTCCGTCTGTCGCCCAGCCGAACATGGACGCGTTTTTACTCTGAGCGGGCGCCGGACTCGGAGGATTTGCAACGAAGCCGGTAGCGGGCATCAGATAGAGAGTCTGTGTGTTTTTTTGCTGCACAGTTGCCAGCGTCTTTCCGTCCGCAGACAGGGTGAGTGTCTGATAGCTATTGGTGTCGTTGGTGATGGTATGGAACTTCCCCGCGGGGTTGGAGATGAATCCAAGTTGGCTGCGGACAACAAACCCGATGCCCCGCTGATACACGACGACAAGGCCGCTGCTGTCTGGCATCCAAACGATACCACCAAGGGGCAAGTCATCGACCTGGGCAAGCGTCCGGACTTTCAAGGAAGCTAGATCGCGTTGCTGGATTGAGAGTCTCGCTTCGCCTTGCTCCGGGACGACCAGTGTGATTTGGTCAATGTCCGGCGACCATGCGGCGAGGGTAGGAAACCAGCCTTGCCCAGGGACTTTCGGCCCGTTCGCGACGATCCTTTCGTCCGTGCCATCAACCTTCGCGGTAAGCAGTAAGAAGTTCCCTGGTTCCGGAGCGTTCGCGCGTACGAAGGCCATGCGCTTGCCGTCGGGCGAAAAGGTAGCTCCAGAGGCATCGTCTCGCACGATCGTCTGGGGCACACCGCCTAGCACCGGAACGCGAAATAGGCCGGATCTGTTGCCCGTCATTGCCTTAAGGAAATAGAAGTAGTTGCCGTCCGGGGAAAATGTCAGGTTCCAGTAACTAGCATCCGATGGCGCGATCACCTGGGTGTCACTGTTGGTCGGGATGTTACGCAACCACAGGCTCGCCTTGCCCTTGTCACCTACCAAGCTAAGGAGATATTTTCCATCAGGAGAGATCGCCGCCTGGTAAACGTTTCCGCTGTTCGTGACCTGCGTGATGGTAAAGTTCTGGAACGGCATGGGGGCGGGGCGATGAAAGAACTTGTAAGCGCCGATACCCGCCGCGCTGAGAATGATCAAGGCGCCAATCACGCCAGCCGCGACTCCCCATTTGTAACGCTTCGCTATGGTGATGACAGTGGAACTGCCAGTGGCCGTGGGTTGGGTCGTGTCGGGTACAGCAGTTGACTCCCCACTGGCCGCCGGCAATTTGCGGCCGGAATCACTGTCTCGCTTCAGCCGTTGCAGGTCAGCCCGCATGTCCGAAGCATGCTGATAGCGCAGGTTGCGGTCTTTCTCCAGCGCCTTGCCGATGATCGCTTCCAGTCCCGGCGATACCTGCGGGCTCACTTGCGACGGCGACGGAGGCTCCAGGTGTAGGATGGCGGCGCTGATCTCCGCAGGACTCGTTCCCTCGAATGGCATCTTGCCCGTGGCCATTTCGTACAGCACTGTCCCAAAGGAAAACAGGTCAGTGCGCGCATCCAGCTCCTTGGCCTTGACCTGCTCCGGCGACATGTACGCCACCGTGCCCAGCATCGTTCCGGGACTCGTGAGATTCTGTGCCTCGGAACCCGCAGTCAAGGTGTCACCCTTGCCGCCGGCGGGTGCGGCCTTGAACTCCACCTGGGCCAGTCCGAAGTCGAGAATCTTGGCGTGACCGCGCTTGATGACAAAAATGTTCGCGGGCTTGATGTCGCGATGGATGATGCCAGCGCTGTGGGCAGCGTCGAGGGCATCGGCAATCTCAATAGCCTGCGAGAGAACCTCCTCGATCTCCATCGGATGCCCCCCGATGCAGTGCTTGAGGGTAAGGCCATCGAGGAACTCCATGGCGATAAAGGCGCGGCCGTCCTGTTCGCCGATGTCGTGAACGGTGCAAATGTTGGGATGATTCAGCGCCGACGCAGACTGGGCCTCTCGCCGAAACCGGGCGAGGGCCTGGGGATCGTGCACGAAATCTTCAGGTAGAAACTTGAGCGCAACAAAGCGGTGCAGCCGCGTGTCCTCGGCCTTGTAGACGACGCCCATACCACCGCCGCCCAGCTTCCCCAAAACGCGGTAGTGAGAGACCGTGCTTCCGAGCAACGACAGCGTGCCATCCTGCTCACCTTTGTCCTCGTTCAGAGCGAGCCCCCGCGCGGCCACTTCCAGGGCCGGATCCTCCAGAAAGGATGATCCCGCTTCCTGCTGCGCGGCCAGCAGTGACCGGACTTCGCGCTCCAGGGCCTCGTCGGTCGCACAGGACTGCCGCAGAAATGCTTCGCGCTCCTCGGGAGGACGCCCCAGCACAGACTGCAGCAGACTATCGACCTGTTTCCACCGTTCGCTATCCATCGGCAGTCCCGCGCGTTAGTTCGCGGTAGAGCCAGGCCTTGGCCGAACTCCAGTCGCGCATGACAGTAACCGGCGATATTTTGAGTACTTCGGCCGTCTCCTCCACGCTGAGTCCGCCAAAGAAGCGCATTTCGACAACCTGCACTTTGCGGGCATCGAGCTGCGTCAGCGCATTCAGCGCGTCGTCGAGTGCCACCAGGTCCTCGCCCCGTTCGCCGCCCACCATGGCCGTCTCTTCCAGGGAAACATGTTGCACCCCGCCCCCGCGTTTCAGGTTATGGCTCCGCGCGTGCTCCACCAGGATACGGCGCATTAATTGGGCCGAAACCGCGAAAAAATGGGCGCGATTCTGCCATTGCATGCCTTTGTAATCCACCAGTCGCATGTACGCTTCATTGACCAGGGCCGAGGTTTGCAGGCTATGGCCGGGACGCTCACCTCTCATGTAGCGTCGCGCGAGGCGGTGGAGTTCGCGGTAAACGAGGGGGGTCAGGCTGTCGAGCGCGACGCGGTCTCCGTCACTCCAGGCTCGCAGTAACTCGCTCACCTCCCCACGAGGTGGCGTCTCAGCCTCATCATCGCGCGGTGGTGTGGACTTCCGCATGGCACACACCTCGGACAACCTGGTTAATTCAGTCTTTTAAAGAAAAGTACTCCCTGCATGATAGTTCCGTTCTGCTGTTTGCGCCTATCTAGATAAGACCTAAAAGGAGGTCATATGAATAAAGCAGGTTTGAGAATCTCACCAACCAACAGTCTCTTTTCGACGCTCTTGGTTCGAGTCCTAACAGCCCTGACCCTTTTCCTCGGCCTAAGTGCCGCGTGCCTCGCTGCTAACAACGGCTGCAGCAATGCCACTCTCAAGGGGGATTATGGCTTTACCATCCAAGGGTATCAGCCGAATCCCGATGGCTCCACAAGCCCGCTCAAGGGCGTGGCGATTACCCACTTCGACGGCGCCGGCAAGCTTACGCAAAGGGATTTTGTAGTAACTGCTGGTGTTGTCCCGCCCGGCGACGGCAATGCCCAGACCGGCTTTCAGTTTTCGACCGGTGAGACCGGCAGCTACACCCTGAATCCGGATTGCACCGGCGCTGCGGAAATCGACTTGAATGTAAATCTTGGTTTCGGGTCCACTGGAGTCATCAAACTC
>DATFZT010000034.1:0-2429 GCA_035314185.1 Terriglobales bacterium | reverse complement strand
TCGGTAAGCCCGGTATGCTGGCCCGAAAGGCTCCATGCCGTTTCGCCGTGACGTGCTACATACAACACTGGAAGTACTTCGCTCATGCTGGCTCTATCCTTATTATTTGGCTTAGTGAACGCCCAATTCGCTTGCCGCTCTCTCGCCTGGTCGGAGCGACTCTTTCTGGGCGACACTCACGGTTGTTGTCCCCGCTGGTGCGCCTGCCTGCGCCAGCCTCCAACATTCTTTGGCGATGGCCCAGTCTTCCTCAGCCCGAATCACCAGGACGCGCACACTTGAATCTGGCGTAGAGATTTCCTCGTCGAGAGAAGGCCGTGTGTTCGTTTTACTATCGAGTCTGAGGCCGAGAAACTCCAATCCACTGCAAGCCGCGGCTCGCACCTCGGGGGAGTTCTCGCCCACCCCCGCGGTAAACACCAGGGCATCAATTCCTCCCAACACGGCGGCCATGCCACCTATCGCTGCCCGCAAACGGTGCACATAAATGTCGAATGCCAGCTTCGCTCTCTCGTGACCTTTTTGGATGCCGGTAAGGATGCCGCGCATATCGCTCGAAAGTCCCGAGATACCGAGCAGACCCGATTTTTGGTTCAGCACCTTGTCGATGTCCTGTCCATCGAGCTGCCCTTGACGCATGAGGAAAGTCAGAATTCCGGGATCCACCGAGCCCGAACGCGTACCCATCATCAAACCGTCCAGCGGAGTGAATCCCATCGTGGTATCAATGCTGCGGCCTCCGTGAATTGCCGCCACCGAACAACCATTGCCCAGATGGCAGGTCACCAGTTTGAGCGACTTCAGATCTTTCCCGAGCAGTTGTGCCGCACGTTCACTGCAGTACTGGTGATTGATACCGTGGAATCCGTAGCGGCGAATGCCATTCTCGAACCACTCATAGGGCCCCGGGTAGATGGCCGCCGATAGGGGCATCTGGCGATGAAAGCCGGTGTCAAAAACGGCCATTTGCGGAACATCGCCCCGAAGTTCCTCCACAAGCTTCATGCCCTCCAACTCGGCGCGAATGTGCAGCGGCGCAAACGCGGACACGCTGTCAATTGCCGAGCACACCTCGGGTGTGATGACTACGGGGTCCCCGAAATGCGGGCCACCGTGGACCACACGGTGGCCCACGACATCGATCTCCGAAGCGGAAGCGATGGCACGCGCCTTCCCCTCACGCAACGTGCGCAGCAAATGCCGAATCACCTGCTCGCGCGAGGAGACGGGCAACTCTTCTTTCAGGATGACTCCCTGCGAGTTTTTCACCACTATCGCTGCGGCATCGGCACTCCACTCGATCCTCCCCTCCCACAGGGGGGCGGGCGGATGCGTCGGAAGTGTTGCTCCAATTTCGTACAGGCAGGCCTTCTGGCTGCTGGAACCTGAGTTGAGCACGAGTATTTTCATAAATGTTTATAGGCCCATTCCGTTCATCACTGCCGCTGTCGTCTTTTCTTGTAATCGCTGTACCCGGGAGATGGCTGCCTGTACCCCGTCCATTCGCACCAGCCTTGTGAGGCAGTCCACACAGCACCATGCAGATACTGCGTGGCCGGGTCGTTCAAACCCGGCCACCCCTCACACTCGATCAAGTTAGGCTGACTGTTGCGGCCACCGCCATCCGGTAATTTCCGAGCTGTCGATGCCATGCTTGTAGGCGTGGGCTCGGCAGGCGATCTGCGCGTTGCGGAATTTCTCCTTGGCGTGGCCCCCGATCCTCTGCAGTTTGGGAACGCGGTCAATGGCGTCGATGGCCAGGCTGAAGCGATCGGTCTCGTTGTTGATGGCCAGTTCCATCGGCGTGTTGATGTTGCCTTTCTCTTTGTATCCCCGCACGTGAAGAGTCTTGTTCGTGCGGCCGTAGGCTAGGCGGTGAATCAGCCACGGATATCCGTGGAAATTGAAGATAATCGGCTTGTCCGTGGTGAACAGCGAATCGAAATCCGCATCCGTCAACCCGTGCGGGTGTTCCGTACTCGGTTGCAGTTTGAAAAGGTCGACCACGTTGATGAAGCGGATCTTTAGATCAGGGAACGTCTCGCGCAGCAGCGCTGTTGCGGCGAGGGCTTCCTGCGTCGGAATATCGCCGGCGGAAGCCATGACCAGGTCCGGCTCACAACCCTGGTCGTTACTGGCCCAGTCCCAAGTGCCGATGCCCTTGGTGCAGTGCGTGATGGCAGCATCCATGTTCAGGAATTGAAGATGCAGCTGCTTGTCGGAAACGATCACATTGATGTAGCTCTCGCTTCGCAGACAGTGGTTGGCCACAGACAGCAGGCAATTGGCGTCGGGCGGAAGGTAAATACGCGTGACCGCGGCACTCTTGTTTAGCACCACGTCCAGGAACCCGGGATCCTGGTGCGTGAATCCGTTGTGGTCCTGCCGCCAAACCGTCGAAGTGATCAGGAGGTTCAGCGAGGCGATCT
>DATFZT010000033.1:0-4100 GCA_035314185.1 Terriglobales bacterium | reverse complement strand
CTGGGCACCGCCAAACAGTTCACCAGCTACACGAGGAACCTGGCGGCTCGCGAGCAGAACCCCTATGGCCCCCTGCGCGAGTTGGTGCGCCCCTACATCCTGCGCCGCATGAAGACGGACAAGACGGTCATCACCGACTTGCCGGACAAGACGGAAATTACCGCTCGCTGCAACCTCAGCCGTAAGCAGGCGGCATTATATGGTCAGACGGTGGCCGAACTGGCCGAGGCGCTGAAGGAATCGGATGGCATTCAGCGCAGGGGCACGGTGCTGGCGACCTTGATGCGGCTGAAGCAGATCTGCAACCATCCCTCGCAATGGTTGAACGATGGGGTTTGGGCCGAGGAAGACAGCGGCAAGTGGGCGCGTCTGCGGGAGATCGCCGACGTTGTGGCGTCCCGGCAGGAAAAGATGCTGGTCTTCACACAGTTCCGCGAGATCACGGGGCCATTGGCGACCTTTCTCGGTGGGATCTTCGGTCGGCCGGGTCTGGTGCTGCATGGCGAAACGGCGGTCCGCAATCGCAAATCCCTCGTGCAGACCTTCCAGGACGACGAGACCGTGCCGTTCTTCATCCTGTCGTTGAAAGCGGGTGGCGCCGGTCTGACCCTGACCGCGGCGGCGCATGTTGTCCATTTTGATCGCTGGTGGAACCCGGCCGTGGAGAATCAAGCCACCGACCGCGCCTACCGCATTGGCCAAAAGAAGAACGTGCTGGTGCACAAATTCGTCTGTCAGGGCACGGTGGAGGAAAAGATTGACGCCCTGATCGAGTCGAAAAAAACTTTGGCGGAAGATCTGTTGGCCGGATCGGGGGCCGGTGAAATCAACATGACCGAAATGCGGGATGATGAGCTGATGCGCCTCGTTGCCCTCGATCTGAATACCGCCATGGTGGACTGATCCGGTGTCCCGGTCCCGTAGTGGATGGGCGCCTTACGTCCCGGTCGCAAAGCGGCGAAAACGGGCTGAACGCGCGGCCAAGAACCTGGCCAAGAAGGGGCAATCCCTCTCGCCGGTGCAAATTACTGGGAGGCGGATCGCCAGCACGTTCTGGGGCAAGGCCTGGTGCGACAATCTGGAGAGCTACCGGGATTTTGCGAATCGCCTACCGCGTGGCCGCACCTATGTGCGCAATGGATCCGTATTGGATCTGCAAATCGCACCGTGCGAGATCCGGGCGATGGTTAGCGGCTCGTCGCTCTACCACGTCACCATCAGAATCGGCGCCTTGCCGAAAGCGCAATGGCAGGCAACCTGCCGCGATTGCGCCGGCGGTATCGACTCTTTGGTTGAACTGCTGCAAGGCCGGTTTTCCAAAGGCGTAATGGAAAGGATATGCCAGCAGGGCAAGGGACTGTTCCCAAAACCTTCAGAAATCAAATTCTCCTGCAGCTGCCCGGATTATGCGTCCATGTGCAAGCATATTGCCGCGGTACTATATGGCGTGGGCGCACGACTGGATCAACAGCCGGAGCTGTTGTTCCAATTGAGGGCAGTGAACCAGAATGAGCTGGTCGCAAACCTGGATAGCGCTCTGCCGCTAGTTAAGGCAGGACCGGACGCCGCCAGATTACTGGCGGACGATGACATCTCGGCGCTTTTCGGATTGGAAATGGAGGAGGAGCCCTCGGCCACGCCAGTGCCGAACACGCCCGCACGGAGAAAGAAAAACGGCGCGGGCACGGTGACTAACAGACGACAGACAACATCAAAGCGCGGCACCACCCCAGGGAAAGCGGCGTCGAACAAGACCACCGCGCGCGCATCGAAGGCCTCAACGAAGACGAAAGAATGGCGGTAAAGGTCTGCTCTGCCATGGTAGCGGCCGAACATCGGGAGCCGTGTGAATCGAGCCGGTGCGAAGGGCGCGGTCAACTTAGATTGGCTGCTCAGGGTCGACTTGAGCCGTACCGGTGTCACGGTCACCTGCCTTCACCCAGCGACTTACATGGATACAAGCATGATGCGGCGGGCTGGAGTGACGCCGGTAAGCACGGTCGAGGAAGGCGTGCAAGCGATCCTCAATCTCGCCACATCACCGGGGTTGAGGGGCAAACCGGGCTCTATTTCAACGGGCTGCGTGAGGCAAGGACGCAGGCCCAAGCCTATGATCCAGATGCGCGTCGGCGGCTCCAGGCGCTAAGTCTGGAGCTGACCGGCCTTTCCGCTCAGGGTGTGGCTGCCCTGGAGCGATAGCACTGTCGCGCGCCGGATTTATGCGAGGTGCGCGTCGAAAACAAACATGACGGATATGCCCCGCCCTGGCGTCCGCCAGCAGCGCTTGAACCCGACTTCGAAATTCGCCTCGCCGGGCGTATAAAGCCACGGCCGAAGTCCGCCGCAGCCGACGAACTCGCCATTGCGGTGATCGAACAGCGCCCAGTATTGAACGCCACCGGACCTCTCCCGCTCGATCTCGGCGCGGAGCTTCTCTCCGACTTAGGCATTGGTGAGTTTGCTGCGGGAATCAGTCGCATTGCATATTATTTCCTCAGCGTGCCGATGAACGGCCACCAAGCGGGTCACGGCCTTCTCACGAAGGCGATACTCTGACGGGTTTGTTCCTGCATGACCTCGAGCACAGCGACGCCGAAACCGCACCGGAAGGCCCTACCGCGGCAGGCAGATCTGATGGACCGTACCGGATGGTTTGCGGCTTCGCACTGAACCGGATGCCGGAGGGAGCTAATATAAGTCTCGGCTCGCGACTCGGGCTGGTTTTGCGACGTGCTGGTTGTCGCAATGCCGGCAGAGGTCCAGCTTGTCGCGGCCTTTCAGCATCAGGTCCTGCACGGTGCGGCGGCGGTGGTCGTTCCATGCTTCGCTCACGCTCTGCGCCGACAGATCGCCGAGGGTCTCGTGACCGAGCGCGTCGTTGCAGCAGAGGCTCAGCTTGCCATCCGGGCGCACGACCATTTGGTAAAAGGGATAAGCGCAGCGACTGCGATAGGTGGCTAAAAAGCGCTGACGATTCGGGGCGTTGCCGCCGCGGCTGCTGTTGAACTCCGCCAACAGCCGATAGTGCACTTGGACCTTCCGGGAATGCTTGAGCGGGCCTGCATTGAGATGTTCAACGATGCGGCCGATGTTCGGATGCAGCTCGGGGGTGCGCCCATAATTGTTGATCCGCAGTATGTCGAGGCTCGGCAGAATTCGCTCGACCTTGGCGATGTCGAGCGCCGACCCGTTGGTAAAGATGCTGATGGTCGCCTGCGGCAGAACCCGGCGCGCATAAGCCGCGAAATCGAAGATTCGGTTATCCAGAAACGGCTCGTTGTTGCTGTAAAGCGCGAGCAGTCCGGAATACCGATGCGATGCCAGATCGTCGATGATTTTGCGAAACAATTCTTCCGGCATCCGAGCGAGCGGGCGCGTGTCGGCAAACCGGTTTACCGGGCAAAAGCTGCAAGTGCTGTTGCACTTGTTGATCGTCTCGATCTCAATCGCGTGCGGTAGCGGATACTCATCGCGCAGCCCAACGAAGCTCCGGCCCTGCTTCAGATAGAAATAACGGCGGTCCTTAAGCACCATCCGGAGTGTCTGGCGAAGCTCGAACAGGCGCGGTAACCGTCGTGGGAGGCCGTGCTTTAGGGCCTTTCGGGGAAAAGGGACGATGGTGACCGGCATCAACTCTCATTACCACCCCGGCGCTGAGGCTGCAAATTTGCGTCGCCCTGGAACTCGCGGATCGGCCGGCTGAACTGCTCGCGCTCCTGCGCTTAGGCGGGGGCAGCTCGTAGGTGAAAAACAGCCACGCCAGACACCACGAGAAGTGTGATCGGGCAATCAGGGGCGGGTGGGAGAAGAAAGCAGCAAACCCTCCCCAGCCGAGGATGGCGAGGCCGAGATAGGCAAGGGTCGCAATGACATTTTCATTCTGGCTAACGATGAAGGCCAGGCTGCGGATGATCTCGGCCTGGCAAAGAAGCTTGTCGCTGTTAACCCGATCATCGCGCGGTCGTTGGCGAAGATGATCCACAAATCCGGCTTCAGCGCCTTGAGGCGGCCGCCGATCTCGTGCGCCACTTCCTTGACCTTCGCGACCGTGGTGGGGTCCTCGGTTTCGGGCATCGTGAAGAATTGCGGCGCATGGGGCA
>DATFZT010000032.1:0-3179 GCA_035314185.1 Terriglobales bacterium | reverse complement strand
TACGCCCTGGCTCGTTCCCGCGAGGATATGGGAAGGCTCGCGGATGCGATGCGCGAGACGCTCGCCGTGCTTCGTGCAAACGGCCGCCGCATCGTTCCCCACGGTGCAGTTCTCCTCGATGTACTTCCACGATTCGTCGTGACGAGCTTCTTTCGCGCGCTCATGTCCTCCAGATTTGGCGAAATTGGTGCTGGCTGGCACTGCTCGCAAGCACCGGATGAGATGTTCCAACTCGCAAGAGAGCTGAAAGACCTTGTGGAACAATCCTGCCTCCCAGCTCCCGTTCTCCGCCAACTCCTCGCGACTGTGTAACCGCCGAAGCGTCTTCGGGATCGATGGTCAGCACCAGGTCTTGCCGATGCACACCGGTGCTTCCAGCAGAAATCCAAACTGTTGCTAACAGCCGTTTGAGATCACTATCTGAATTGGCAAACCAGGATACCGGTCGAATCACGGGCTAAGCGGAAGTTATGCGCAGGGGATGTACTCTCAACGATTCGGGCCAGAAGTCTTCTTGGAGGAAGTTTCACTTGGCCGCGTAGTCGGCTACACTCACCTTGGAATTACTTCCGCTTTGTCCGTCAACCACTCTCGATCGAGGGCCAGCACGAATGGGGCTTGCATTCCCCATCGCGCGGAACGGCACGAACGTCGGGTAAACTGAAGGTCATTACACAATAACTAACGGCGTGTTTCGCTGTTCACGCTCGCGGAGGCTATCGATCATGTCTGGCGGTTCTGAGGTAGTGCGCCTAAACGAATCGAAGCGCGTATTGTTCGAAAACGCGGCATCGCTCGATGGCATCTTCAGTCCAAAATCCGTTGCCCTCGTTCACACAGGGCTTCCGGGAGCGCCAGGAGCGGACGCGATCTCCACATTTCTTAACGGTGGATTCCAGGGTACGTCGTACTTCATTCAGCCCGGCTCGTCCCCTGCACCGGGAACCAGGACCTACACGAGGCTCAGCGACGTGCCCAGCACGGTTGACCTAGTCGTCGCCGTGACTTCGGCGGAAGATGCTCCTGCCTTTGTGGCCGACTGCGTCCAGCACAACGTAAAGGGAGTGGTCCTGCTTTCGCCCCGACTGGGGACACATGACGCATACTCACCCGAAGCTGCTGCCCAAATGCGCAGTATTTTGGGCTCCAGCCGCACACGCGTGATTGGCCCTGGCGCGCTGGGCGTGATGAGCCCATTGCTAGGACTCAACGCGACTGCTGGTTTGCCGATGGCGATGGGCGGCACCGTCGCCTTTGTTTGCGAGAGCCCACTCCTGGGCCGCGTGGTTCTTGACTGGAGTCTCAAACATCTCGTCGGCTTCAGCTCGTTCGCTTGCGTCGGCTCGATGCTCGACGTGAGTTGGGCGAACCTCATCGATTACTTCGGACGGGACCCCAACACTCGCACGATCGCTCTGCAGATCAGCTCCGCCGGCAACGCTCGCTCGCTTATATCCGCCGCTCGCGAAGTTTCGCTCAACAAGCCCATCATCGTCATCAAAGCCGGACTGGATGGTCACGCAGCCCGGACGTTCACCTGGAAATCGCACTGCCAGTCAAGCGACTCGCAGGTTCTCACCGCCGCCTTAGAGAGAGTCGGAGTCATTGAGGTTGACGGGATCGACGACCTTTTTTACACCGCTGACGCGCTCTCGAAGCAACCACGCCCTCGCGGTCCAAGACTGATGCTCGTCAGCAACGCCGACGGTCCTGGAGTTCTGGCCGCCGACAGCCTCGCCCGTGCGGGCGTGCAACTCGCCTCGCCCTCGGAGGAAACGCGGAGCCAGGTTCAACAATTGCTGCGCGAAGAGAACACCCTTGACGATGTGCTCGGCGACGGCAGCGCCGAGAACTACGTCGCGGTCGCCAAACTTGCTGTGAATGACCCAAACTGCGACGGGGTCTTGCTGCTGCTTGTGCCCTGGGCCCTAGCCGACCCCGAACTTACCGCCGCAATGCTCCTGGAGCTGCGAAACTCGAGCAAGCCGATACTTATTAGCTACTTAGGTGCCGGGGATACCGGCAGCGCACAAGAGGCGCTGGTCCGAGCATGCATACCGACTTTCTCCTCTCCCGAAGTCGCCGCGCGCGTGTTCCAGTCCATGTGGCGATACAGCTATGAACTGCAGGCGCTCTACGAGACGCCAATGCTTCATGCAGAGGGAGACTTTCAGACTCACGATTTCGTTTATCAACTCATTCTGCAGGCTCGAAGCTCGGGTAGGAGTTCACTCTCTCCGGAAGAATCCGCGGAGGTGCTTGCGAGATATGGAATCGCTACATGCGGCCCCAAGGTGGCTGCGGTGCCTGACCGCAACGGAGTACTCGCCAAGCTTGGTCTCCGGGTCGATCCGCAATTCGGCGCCGTCTTGATGTTCGGCTCGGTCGATAGGGGACCCGGTGTTTACGGCGATATAGCTATCGGCTTGCCGCCGTTGAACGCGACCCTCGCGCGTCGCATGCTCGAGAAGAGTGCGTTTTACCGTGGCCTGCTGCGCGAATACCAAACAGGTTCGCTGCGCGCGCTCGAAGAATTCCTCGTGCGGTTCAGCCATATCTCCAGCGATCAGCCCTTGATCGAAGAGTTTGAAGTCGAAGGGCTTATTTCACCGTCTGAGGTGTTGGCAATCAGCAGCCGTTGTAAGCTGCATGCACCGCACACAAAGAGCGAAGACCTGCCTCGTCCTGCGATTCGGCCCTATCCGGTGCAGTACGTTTCACCTTGGCGCATGAAAAATGGCCAGACCGTTACGATGCGGCCAATCCGGGCAGAAGACGAGCCGCTTATGGTCAAGTTTCACGAAGCGCTCTCCGACCATAGCGTTTATATGCGGTACTTTCAGCGGGTGAAGCTCAGTACCAGGACGGCGCACCAGCGGCTCTCGCGCGTTTGTTTCCTGGACTATGATCGCGAGTTTGCTCTCCTTGCCGAAGTTCGGGATCCACACTCAGACGACCGGCGCATTGTCGCTGTCGCTACCCTGGTCAAATCGCCTCAGAAGAGTGAAGGTGAAGTCGCCGTGCTTATCAGCGACGATTGCCAGCGGCAGGGACTCGGAAAGGAACTCGTTCGCCGCCTGATTGGCTTCGCCCGGGACGAAGGCCTGAGCCGCGTGGTCGCCTCGACAATGTTCGATAACCTCGGCATGTCTGTCGTCTTTGAAAGACTGGGATTCCAG
>DATFZT010000031.1:0-2508 GCA_035314185.1 Terriglobales bacterium | reverse complement strand
GCGGCCTACGCGATCGATCCGGTGCAGATGGGGATCATTTTCATCGCGAACCTGGAGCTGGGATACCTGCACCCGCCGGTGGGAATCAATCTGTTTCTATCGGCTTATCGCTTCAAGAAACCGATGGGCACGATCATCTGGGCCACGCTGCCGTTCCTATTTATACTGATGGGAACGGTTTTGTTGATCACCTACGTGCCGTGGCTGACGCTCGCGCCGCTGCGCTGGTTCGGAAAATAATTTCACCGACCTGGCGTCCCCATGAGTGGGGACGCGGCACGCAAAGTGAGGCTGCGGAAAAAATCGCTGGAATCTGAGAAACGAGAGTAGTAATAGGAAATAGATGGGCGCAGCGATCCCTAACGCCTTGCGTTGCAGGCCCGGAGCAGCGTCGGTTCGGAGGTTGCGCTCAGTGCTGTGGCGCCAGTTTGAGCATGCGGAGAAGATTGAAGACGCCGGCGGCAAACTGGAAACTCCATTCCGTACGGGTTACGCCGCGGAAGCGAGAGCGGCCTTGTCCGGCCGGGCCTTTGATCCAGGCAAAGCAGCGTTCGATCCATGACCGTCGCGAGATGCTGCGTCGATACCGTCTGGTCCGGCGTAACGCTTCCCCGATCCAGTCTGGGCGCGGTCGATTCTGCCAGGCTGGCAAATGCGGCTCGATACCGAGTTGCTGCATGCTCTCGACGAAGTCTTGCTCGTGGTAGGCCCGGTCCGCTGCCACCGTCATACGGCCGCGCTTCCAGCCCAGCCGCCGCCCGATCTGCTGCACCTGACTTAGAAGTTCGGTGGCCGCGTTCCGCTCGGCATGTGTAGACGCCCGAGTGACGCTGCCGGCCACGATCAGTCCATGACGATTCTCCATCACCACATGTCCGAGATAGCTCAGACGCGCCGGCTCACTGCGACTCCGCCGGTAGGAGCGCGCATCCGGATCGGTGCGCGATTCATACACATCGCGTTTGAGCAACTTACCACGCCGTCCGGTCCCCTGGCCGGGCGCTGGTGGATCATCCTTAGGCCCATAACTCCGTTCACTGGCCCAGGCCCGAATCAACGTCCCATCCACGCTGAAGTGCTCCCGGTCGATCAGACTTAACTGATCCGCTTCCACCATTACCGCTTTCAACCAGGCTTGGGCTATGGAACCCTTCAAAAAACGCTCTCGGTTCTTGGTAAACACCGTTACGTCCCATGGCTCCTCACCCATACTCAATCCCACGAACCATCGCAACGCGAAGTTGTAACGCATCTCTTCCATCAGCCGCCGCTCGCTGCGATACCCGTACAAGATCAGCAATAACATCGCTCGAAGTAGCTGTTCTGGAGGAATACCGGGCCGACCCCGCTCGGAATACAAGCCGTCCCAATCGACTTCCATGTTCTTCAGTGCTGCGTCGGCCCTTCTTCGGATCGCGCGCAGCGGATGACTCGCTGGCACCAGGGATTCAATGCAAATCGTGCAAAACAATTCCTGCTGCTTTTGTTCGGAGGAGCGCATACTGTTATAACGCTCTGGCCGCTTCAAAGGCTACAGCCTCACTTATTTTTTCCGCAGCCTCTCTCAGCGTGCCGCGTTCACACTCGTGTGAACGCCGTGGCCGAGTACTATCATAAGTCCATGCCACGTTCGCTGCTTCTAATCACATGCCTCGCCCTAGCCGCGATCAGTATCGCGTCTTCCGCCTACGCCAAGAAACCCTTGGAACTCGACGGCGTTACCTGCGCGACTCCACCTCCCTCGCACTGTCCCGACGCGAACTGCCCAGGCCCGCTGGTCATCGAGCAGGGCACCGCCGTGGAGCCGAAGACCGGGCGCAAATTTTTCCTCGACTACCCATGCAACTTGAAGCGCGGCGAAAAGGTAACCTTTATCCTGGCCCTGCATGGTGCGGGCTCCTACGGCAACTGGCAGCGCAATTATTTCCCGCTGATGGACTACAAAGACAAGTACCGCTTAGTAATCGCGACGCCCAACGCACCGCCGCGAGTATGGGCCGCCACCGATGACGAATATCTTCAGAACATCGTGAATCTGGTCCACGATCAGGTGGGCGCGAAGAACATCAAGGCGTTTTGGCTGGTGGGGCATTCGCAAGGCGGCATGACCAGCAATCGCCTCCTGCGGACCGACTTTTTCGCCCAGCGGGTGGACGGCTGGCTGAGCCTGTCTGGCGGCCGCTTAGGTCCGACGCCTCCCATCCCGCCGAGCTTTTTCGCCGGCGCTAGAGCAGGCGGCGCCGCGAATGCGCCCCCAGCAACCGCTGGCCGCGCGAGCGCACCGGCAGCCGAGGGTGCAGCTGGCCCGCCGCCCGGTTTCACCGCCGCCATGGCCGCGCTGCGTGAACCTCCCGCCGCCAACTTCTCCTTCATCTTCGAAACCGGCGAGCATGAGCTGGGCGATCAACCCATTCCAGACGCCTCGCCTTGGGCGACGAAGTTCGGCTGCGGCGCGCGCGTCCGCTTGCCCGACATCGCCGACACCAAGGCCGGCTACGTCTACGATTC
>DATFZT010000030.1:0-43273 GCA_035314185.1 Terriglobales bacterium | reverse complement strand
GAAACAATAAATGGTTGCCCAGGAATCTCACCAGCACGCGGCCCCTCAAAGCTTCATCCGCAAATGGGTGTTCAGTCTCGACCATAAGGTGATCGGCCTGCAGTATTACTTCCTCGCCCTCACCGCGGTTTTTGTCGGCATGTTTCTCTCTCTACTGATGAGGATCCATCTCATCTGGCCGACCGCGATCCTCCCGTTGCTGGGCGAGATCAAACCGGAAGCCTATCTCAGCCTGGTCACCATGCACGGCACCATCATGGTGTTCTTCGTACTGACGACCGCGCCCCAGGGTGGTTTCGGCAACTATTTCCTGCCCATACAGATCGGCGCGCCCGACATGGCGTTCCCCGTCCTGAACATGCTCTCGTTCTGGACGACCTTCGTTGCCTATATCGTGATGCTGGCTGCCTTTTTTGTAGTGGGTGGAGCGCCCCTTCACGGCTGGACCGGGTACGCGCCGCTGAGTGCGCTTCAATCCTCCGGGCCGGGCGAGGGTCTGGGCGCGGACCTCTGGATCATCAGTATCGCGGTTTTCTGCGTCGCATCGCTCATGGGCGCTCTCAACTTCATTACCACTACCCTCGATATGCGTGCCAAGGGTATGAGCATGTGGCGCATGCCCCTGACCTGTTGGTCCTGGTTCATCACCGCCATCCTCGGCTTGCTGGCCTTCGGAGTTCTGCTCTCGGCTGGCATCCTTCTGCTCATGGACCGCAACATCGGTACCAGCTTCTTTCTGCCGCTCGGCACCATTAACGGTCAGATGACCGGACATAAGGGTGGTTCGCCGCTGCTCTGGCAGCACCTTTTCTGGTTCTTCGGTCATCCCGAGGTCTACATCGCGATCCTTCCCGGGATGGGCGTGGCCTCACAAGTACTTTCAACGTTTTCCCGCAAGCCGATCTTTGGTTACAAGGCGATGGTGTATGCCATGCTCTCCATCGGCCTGCTCGGATTCATGGTGTGGGGACATCACATGTTCATGAGTGGCATGAGTCCTTACTCGGCTTTTGCCTTTTCCATCATGACCATGGCGATCGGCGTGCCCTCCGCTATCAAGACCTTCAACTGGCTGGGGACGCTTCACAAAGGCCGCATTCGGTTCCAGTCCCCGATGCTGTTTGCCATCGGCTTTGTGTCGCTCTTTGTTTCCGGCGGATTGAGCGGTCCGTTTCTGGCGCAGCCCGCGCTGGATATCCCCTTGCACGACACCGCCTTCGTGCCCGGCCACTTTCACCTGATCATGGGAGTAGCCGCTATTTTCGGCATCTTCGCGGCAACCTACTACTGGTTCCCCAAGATGTTTGGACGAATGATGAACGAGAAGCTGGCACGAATCCATTTCTTCCTGACGCTGATCGGCACCTATTGTGTCTTCATGCCGATGCACTATCTTGGATTAGCGGGCCAGCCCCGGCGTTACTCTCAGCTGACCGAACTCCAGTATCTCCATCCCCTGATTGGCCTGAACACGTTTATGACCTACGCGGCGATCGTAACCGTCGCCGCTCAGTTGATCTTTGTCTCCAATCTGTTCTGGAGCATGTTCAAGGGACCGAAGGCCAGTGATAATCCCTGGGAGGCAACCACGCTCGAGTGGACCACCGCCACTCCGCCTCCACACGACAATTTCGGGGGACGTACGCCGGTAGTCCATAACGGCCCGTACGAATACAGCGTGCCTGGAGCGCCGCGCGACTACGTGATGCAAACTGACCCCGCAACCGTGGCAGCACACTAGTATGGCGAGCTTTACTCCTACGATTCCGGCGCCCCGCCCCGCAACCTCCCGGGGACGGCACGACGATCTGCCGCCAGTATTAGGTGGCGGAGACGGCGGGCGTCCCGATCCCGGCTCGCCTGACTATGGAGCACGATTGCGCCGGGCGCGCCTCGGGTTGGCCGTCGCTCTGACGCCAATCACCATGTTGTTCGTTGCCTTCACCAGCGCCTACATTGTGCGTCAGGGACTCCCGACCTTCGACCCACACACCAACACCGTAGTGCACGACTGGATTCCCGTTCAGTTGCCCACACTGCTGTTTCTGATCAATACGTGTGTGCTGCTGTTGAGCAGCGTCACCATCGAATATGCGCGGCGACAACTTGCTCGGCAAGTTGCGCTCGAACCCGTGCAATCCATTCCGGGAGTATCCCTGGGCACGGAAAGTAAATTTCCCTGGCTGGCGCTGACCATTGTTCTCGGACTGTGCTTCCTCGGTGGACAATGGCTGGCCTGGAGGGATCTGGCGTCGCGCGGGTTCTACGTCGCTACTGGCCCCAGCAGTTCCTTCGTTTATCTGCTCACCGGCGGGCACGCCGTGCATCTGCTCGGAGGAATCATCGCCCTACTGGCGGCCGGAGCGGCCGTCGTTTTGAACCGGCCTTTGGCGTCGCGCCGGATTATCGTCGATGTCACTGCCTGGTATTGGCATTTCATGGCTTTGCTGTGGATTTACATTCTGGCTCTGCTCGAGTTCGCACGCTAGCCGGAACGCACTGGTCAGAAAAAGGAGACTGAACGCATGGTGGAAGCTGCGTTGCCGCACAACGTCGCGGCGATCGATACCTCGGCGGTCGATACCTCGGCGATCTATGAGCCGTCGCTGTTTGGCACGTATTCCAAGAAAATCGGGATGTGGCTGTTCCTCCTCTCCGACTCGCTGACTTTCGGCGCGTTGCTGTATGCCTACAGCTATGGACGCATTTCCATCTCAAATTGGCCGACGCCGTTCCATTCCTCGAGCATCGTCAATGCCACCATCATGACCGGATTCCTGTTGACCAGTTCGCTCACCATGGTCCTGGCGGTCAATGCGGCGGCGAGTGGAAACGAAAAGAGACGGCTCCTCTTTCTATTGGCCACCATGGCGTGCGGAGTAGGCTTCATCGTTCTCCACGCTAAAGAATGGAGCAACCTGATCGCCGAGGGTCTCCGCCTGCCCATCTTCCCGGCCGTCCCCGGTCAGGAGACGGCGTCCGAATTCGTCAATGTGTCCAAGACCGTGCCCCAGTTCGCGGCAACTTTTTTTGGGCTGACCGGAATGCACATGCTGCACGTCACGCTGGGAGTGGTTTATCTGGGTGTCATTGCGCTACGGCGTAAGTTCATCCCGATTCTTTTCGCGCTCTGGCTGGTGGCGTGGCTGGCGACGCCCGCCTACAGTCCGTTCCACTATGGGGCTCACGTGCTGCTGATTGCCGCTCTCGTGTGCTCCTTGATTTTGTGGCTGAAGCCGAAGGTTTATGACGCCGCCGATGTCGAGGTCGCCGGCCTGTACTGGCATTTTGTCGACCTGGTGTGGATGTTCATCTTCCCCCTCGTCTACATAATGTCCACCAAGATCGTCTAGGAGTCTGGTTAGGAGACTGGCTAGTAGTCGGACTAGTGGTAGGGAAAGACAAACTTATGGAAGACGCTTCTCAACTGGCAATTGAAGCCCGCGTGGCCGAAGAGCAACGACACCACAGCGTCACTCCCTTCTTCTGGGTCTGGGGGGCGCTTCTGGTTCTGACGGCAATCGAAGTTTACCTCGGCTATCAGAATATGGAACCCAAGCGCATGCTGGTGATCCTGATGGGTCTGTCGCTCGTCAAGGCTACGCTTATCATCGGCTATTTCATGCACATGAAGTACGAGGTGTCGCGCATGAAGTGGCTTACCATGTGCTCGCTGGTATTTTGTCTGGCCATGATGATGGTCTTCTTTCCAGATGCGTTCCGCATTATTTCGTTGGGGGTAAGGTGAGACCTTCAGTGCAAAGCCCGGTGCAACAAGCAAAGAGGCACGCGGCATGGCGTAGCGCTGCCCTGCTGGTTGGGCTTCTGTGCTTGTGGGCGGTCCCAGCGTTCGCGCAAGGCTGTGCGATGTGCTACAGCTCCGCCTCGGCAGCTTCTAAAGATGGGCAAAAGGCCATTACCAGAGGTGTCGTAGTCTTGGTAGCTCCGCCCCTCGGCGTCATGACCTTGGGCGTGGGCCTGGCTTTTCGATATGGCAGGAAGCGTGACCAGGAACAGAATCCCGACCACGATTCTCTTCCCGAATAACTCATTCCGCCATTGAAATCAGACTCAGCAGATACACTCCCACGCGCCCGCCGTGCGGATTCCTCCGGCGTCCGATCTGCAACTGCGCCTGCCCTTAATTGCTAGTGGGCGAAATACAGCGCAGCGTAGTAAGCAATTACCCCAAAACACGCGATCCCACAGATTGCGTAGCAGGTGAAAATCCACGTATTGCGACCCTCGTGCTGAACAGGTTGTGGATTCCCAGACTTCGTCCCAGTGGCCGGTGCATCCATGCAAGGCTCCTGAATATCCTGAATCTGATTTGTTTGCATTAACAACGCGTGCGAAGAAACGAACCGTCCACCCACGTCCCCACACGCGGGTGTGACGGGCTGAATTGTACTCCGGAACGAAGCCGGAAACCGATAAAAATTTGCATGGGGTGGCCGGAGCGCAAGCGGCCGCCGATGGCCTCAGCCGGGATATCGCCCCGTAATGTACCCTTCCAGCTCGCGGATGGTTTGCTCCTGGCCGGAGATGATCCAGCGGACGAGGTCGCCAATCGACACCACCCCCACAACCACGTCGTCCTCGACCACGGGAAGATGACGAAAACGATGGTTCGTCATGATGGTCATGCATTCGTCCACCGTGTTTTGACGAGTGACGAAGACTACGGGGCTGGTCATGATCGCCCGCACCAGCGTCTCCTTCGAGGAGTGCCCCTTGAGGATCACTTTGCGCGCGTAGTCGCGCTCCGACAGGATGCCGATCAACCTGCCCTGCGATATCACCAGCAGTGCGCCGATGCTCTCCACCGCCATCTTCTCAATGGCCTCGTAGACGGACTGATCGGGCGATACCGACAGGACCCGATTGCCGCCCTTGCTCTTCAACAGCGATCCAATTGTGTCAGTGATTTTCATGAGGCACCGGTGATCGTGTCATTCACCACTCAAAATCGGGGAGAGGCGATTTGCGCCACTTTAAGCAGGGATATGGTACTCCCATCAAGTCGCTGATCCAAGAGTTTCTCTTGCGACACATGCCGGGCAGACACTTTTGCCGCGGAAGGACTTGCAGGAGTCTTGAGAAAAAGCCCGCCAGTTTCAGGCGCGGTCGATACGCGGCCGGGGCGGGACGGGGACTTCCTTCGCCGGGGCGGAGTTCGCGGGCGTTTCCGGTTGCGGAACGGTCTCGGCACATTCCCCCTGGTCGTCAAAGTCACAGACTCGACCCGGATGCGATTGTTTGCAGTGCGTACAAAATTCAGTGCTCATCGAAATCCCCTGGCGTATCTGAGGTACGAGGTACGCAGCGAACGGCTTAATTTTGCGCCCTTTCGACCACATGGGGCTGTGACATACGTCACAAGTGGGTGTGACCTATCCAGCCGGCCAGCCCGGCGGCAAGGGGAAGATCGGCACCACATCAGACGCAAGCCACTTGCGCACAGCGCCCACATCCTCGAAGATGTTCTGTGCCATATGTCGCAAACCATTGCCCCACCCCCACCCCATTCGGCGCAGCTCGATGCCTCCGCGCTTGAGGCTGCTCTTCGCCGCCACCTTCGCGGAGAAGTCCGCTTCGACTCGGGCAGTCGCGCTCTCTACGCGACCGACGGCTCCAACTATCGTCAGGTTCCCATCGGCGTCGTAGTTCCTCGTGACCAAGAAGACGTTCTCGCCACCGTAGCCCTGTGCCGCGACCACCACGCCCCGCTCCTCGCCCGCGGCGGAGGCACGTCACTCGCCGGACAATGTTGTAATGCCGCCATCATTCTCGACTTCTCGAAATACATGGCGTCCATTCTTGAGATAGACCCGGAGCGCCGCATCGCCCGCGTCGAGCCCGGAGTCGTCCTCGACACTCTGCGCGCTGCAGCCGAGAAGCACCACCTCACCTTCGCCCCCGACCCCGCGACCCACGACCGCTGCACCCTCGGAGGCATGATCGGCAACAACTCCTGCGGCGTGCACTCGATCATGGCCGGCAAAACTGACGACAACATCGAGTCGCTGGAAGTCCTTACCTACGGCGGCCAGCGTCTGCACGTCGGCGCGACCAGCGCTGACGACTTCGACCGCTTCATTCGCGAAGGCGGCCGCCGCGCCGAAATCTACGCCGGCCTCAAGTCCCTCGCCGACCGCTACGGCGACCAGGTCCGCCGCCAGTTTCCCAACATCCCGCGACGTGTTTCCGGATACAACCTCAACCACCTGCTCCCCGAAAGCGGCTTTCACGTGGCGCGAGCGCTGGTCGGTTCCGAAGGCACCTGCGTCACGATTTTTGAAGCCACTTGCCGCCTCGTCGAAAGTCCGCCAGCGCGGGTGCTGCTCGTCATCGGATGGCCAGACGTTTACATCTGCGCCGATCACGTCCCGCGAATCATGGAGCATCGCCCGATCGGCCTCGAAGGCTTTGACGACATCATGGTCGAAGCGAGCCGCCGCAAAGGCGTGAACCTCGACGGCCTCGCGCTGCTGCCCGAAGGCTCTGGCTGGCTGATGGTCGAATTCGGCGCAGACACCCTGGCCGAAGCCGAATCGCAGGCGCGCCATCTGATGGAGACGCTCGACCACTCGTCGGCCCCGCCGAATATGCGCCTGTTCACTGATCCGCGCCAGGCCAAGCGCATCTGGGACGTCCGCGAATCCAGCCTCGGCGTGACTGCGCACGTCCCCGGCGAACCGATTCGTTGGGAAGGCTTCGAAGATTCCGCCGTGGCGCCCGAAAAACTCGGAGCCTACCTCCGCGACCTGCGCCGCCTGATGCAAGACCATCGCTACGACGGCTCTTTCTACGGACACTTCGGCCACGCCTGCGTGCACACCCGCATGGACTACGATCTCGAATCCACCGAAGGCATCCGCCGGTTCCGCCAGTTCATGGAAGACGCCGCCGACCTCGTGGTCCGCTACGGCGGCTCCATCTCCGGCGAGCACGGAGACGGCCAGTCCCGCGGCGAGCTGCTGCCCAAAATGTTTGGCCCCGAACTCATGCAGGCCTTCCGCGAGTTCAAGTCGCTCTGGGATCCCGATTGGAAGATGAACCCAGGCAAGCTCATCAATCCCTATCGTCTCGACGAAAATCTCCGGCTCGGCGCGGGCTACGACCCCTGGCAGCCGGAAACGCATTTCAAATTTCCCGACGACCACGGCAGCCTGGCTGCGGCCACGCTGCGCTGCGTCGGAGTCGGCAAATGCCGTCACGATTCCGGCGGAGTCATGTGTCCCAGCTACCGCGTCACCCGCGAGGAAGCGCAATCCACCCGCGGCCGCGCCCACTTGCTCTGGGAGATGACCAAACGCGACGTCATCAAAGATGGCTGGCAGAGCGAAGAAGTAAAAGAATCGCTCGACCTCTGCCTCGCCTGCAAAGGCTGCAAAAGCGATTGCCCTGTAGGCGTCGATGTCGCCACCTACAAAGCGGAATTTCTGTCGCACTACTACGAAACGAATCGGCGTCCGCTGAATGCGATGGCCCTATCGAAAATTGACCTGTGGCTCAGAGCCGCCTCGCACGCGCCGGGCCTGGTGAATCTCACAACCCAACTCCCCGTTCTGCGCGACCTGGCGAAGATAGCCGCCGGAATCCCCGCCCAGCGCCATATTCCGGCGTTGGCTCCGCAGACATTCAAAGACTGGTGGGAGCAGCAATACTCACGTAGCGACGGCCGCCCTCGGCCGTCAAGTCGAGCGGAGCTCGACAGCCATTTCGGCAGACCGCGAGCGCGAGCCGATAACCCTGTCCTCCTCTGGGCCGACACGTTCAACAACAACTTCCTGCCCGCCACCGCCAAAGCCGCCGTTGAAGTGCTCGAAGCCGCCGGTTTCGACGTCAGCGTCCCGCGTGCCCACCTCTGCTGCGGCCGCCCGCTTTACGACGTCGGCATGCTTGACCGCGCCAAGAGCCTGTTGCTCCGTATCATGGACGAGCTTCTCCCCGAAATCGAAGCCGCCACGCCCATCGTCGTCCTCGAACCCAGTTGCGCTTCCGTCTTCCGAGACGAACTGACGAACCTCTTCCCGAAGGACGAACGAGCCCAAGCCCTGTCGAAGCAGGTCTTCCTGCTGAGCGAATTTCTCGAGCAGCGCGCAAAGAATGATGCCTTTCCCCTTCCCAAACTCGCGCGCAAAGCGCTCATCCACGGCCATTGCCATCACAAGGCCATCATGAAGATGACCGCCGAAGAGGCGGTGCTGAACCGCATGAGCATCTCCTTTACCACGCCTGCTCCCGGATGCTGCGGCATGGCCGGAGCCTTCGGCTTCGAAAAAGAAAGGTACGAAGTCTCGAAAGCGATTGGCGAACTTGAGCTTCTGCCCGCTGTCCGTCAGGCTCCGACCGACTGGCTCATCGTCGCCGACGGCTTTAGCTGCCGCGAGCAGATTGCCCAGGAGACCGACCGCCACGCGCTACACCTCGCCGAGGTTCTGCAGATGGCCCTGCGCGAAGATGCCGAAACTCCCGAAGGCTTCCCGATGTTCGACCCCGCGCCGCAACACTATCCCGAAGACGCCTGGGTTCGTCCTCACCGCGCCGCCATCGAAAAGTCCATGAAGCGAACCGGTCTGGCTGTGGCTGGCATCGCTGCTGGAGCGGCGCTGCTGCTGGCGCTGGCTAGAAAGCGCTAGCGCTATTGAGCTTCGTTCAACTTGGACGGGCCAGAGGCCCGTCACCGCACGGTCCTGCTGTAATCTACTGATATGTATAGACTTATCAGCCCACTCCCCATCCCGTCGGGTTTCTGGGACAATAGACAATAGTCAGTAGGTCCTTCCCTATGGAAACCGCGAACCCAACCCTCATTGCGCCTTCTCCATCTTCAGCTCCAACTCCAACGCCAACTGCGTCTGTCGCTATCGCTCAGAACAAGTCCCTGCAAGGGTCGGTGCTGGTGCTGATCCAGTTCGACGTTTGCGAGGAGATCAAGCTCGACTCCTTGCGCGACATCTTCGGAGCTCGGCGGCAGGAGGCTAGCTTCAAGCATCCGGCTCCGGGGTACGTCCGTTTCCAGCGTCCTCCAGTGGTCGAACCGGTCGAGCCGTTGATCCTCGAAAGCGGCGAACGGCTCGACGTCCAGATCAAGTACTACGATTACGGCGTGCTCAGCGTGGTCTTCGAGCTGCCCTTTGCTGGCGACTGGGACACGCTGGTCCGCCTCGCCGGCCGTTGGGTTTGGGACACCGATTTCACCAGCTTCGCGCAGAAGATCGTCAAACAGAAGATCGAACGCGCGCGCCCTGCTCTGGTCAAGCTTTACGACAGTTGGCTGCACGAAGATTACTTCGTCTTCCACGTGCGTGACATCGCGGGTAATCCGTCGGCGACCGAACTGCTTGCGGCCGAGGGTGGACGCATCGCCCAGATCGTCCGCGGCGAAAACGTTCCGCTCTCCGACGGCGAGCAGCAGGAAATCATGCAGTCGAAGATCTCGTACTATCCAAACGACCTGGCCGTGATCAGCTGGAACGCCGCGTTTCTCTACGACTCGACGGCGGGCGCGGAAACCGTGATTCAACTGCTGGAATACGCCAACTCGCAGCTCCTCGAATTCCGCCACTACGACGAACTGCTGACCCGCGAACTGCAAAGCGTCTACGATTTCATGGAAAACGGTACGATGGGCATCGCCGCGCGCTGGCGCACCGCGAAACGCGCCAGCCGATTGCATACCGTCCTGCTCGATGTCGGAGAACTGACCGAGCGCGCCGACAACGCCATCAAGTTCCTGAGCGACATGTTCTCCGCTCGCCTCTATAAAGTCGCCGCGTTGAAGATCGGCGTCACCGACTACAAGAACCTGGTCAACGAGAAAGTCCACACCGCCGAAGAACTCTACCGCTTCATGATCGACCAGTTCCACCAGAGCCGCGCGTTTGTGCTGGAGCTGATGGTGGTCATTATTCTGATCATCGATTTGATCTGGCTGTTTAAGGGAAGCACGCCGATCTGAGGAAGGCAGCTCTAACCCCCAGTTCTCAGGAAGATATTTAGAGGCGGTCTTCATCTCGATACAGGTCGATCAATATTGTCGCCGCTTGACGTTGGATGTCTGCAATAGTGGTAAGAGCATGTTCCGTGATGAATAACGATGCAGTTGTTGCTGTGTAACTGTGAATCATCACACTTGTCCGCACCCGGGTTAGTGGCTGTATCTTCACTCGCATAACTTGTATCTTCCAGCCAGCCGATGTGCCATTGACACTGATGCAGTTATCCAATTAGGATGGCGGCGTCGTCGCAGGGACGGTGTCCGACATTTCAATTCGTTAGCAAGGGTTCCTTTCCGCAATCGGCAAGAAGCAACTCAAGGCTAGTGAATACTCGCGCTGGAGAAAGATCATGCAAGTCCGAACCTCCCGGATGTGTATCATTGCACTAATTTCACTGTTCTCGTTGTTTGCCACCCAGGCGGAAGCACAAAGTCACGTCTTCAACCAACCAAGTGGTTCGCCGATGTTGCGGCCAAAGTCACGGAAAGCTCAGATGGCCAAGACCAGTTCTGGCTATACCTATAGCGTCCTTTACAATTTTTGTTCTGCTGCGAACTGTACTGACGGAAAGACTCCCAATGCCGGGTTGATTGAGGACGCGGCGGGTAACCTGTATGGCACGACTATCGGGGGCGGTATTTCCAGTTCGAGTTGTCAATACGACTCTCAGTTCATCGGTTGCGGAACCGTATTCAAGATAGACATCGCCGGTCACGAGACAGTGCTTCATGCCTTCTGTTCTGTGGCGGGATGCGTGGACGGAGCAAACCCTACGGCCAGTCTAATTCAGGACGCTGAGGGTAATTTGTATGGAACTACGTATTCTGGCGGGGCTAACGGCGGCGGTACCGTCTTCAAGGTGGATAACAACGGCAACGAGACGGTGCTCTACAGTTTTTGCTCAGCGTCGGGATGCTCCGATGGGAAGAATCCCTATGCTGGTTTAATCCGGGATGCTGATGGCAACCTGTACGGCACCACTGTATTTGGCGGCAATTCTAATTCCTCATGTAGCGCTAGTACCTGCGGCACGGTTTTCCAGCTGGACAACACCAATCATGAGACCGTGCTTTACCCATTCTGTTCGGCCTCAGGGTGCACAGATGGGGCGAACCCGTATGCCAGCTTGCTCCGGGACGCTGCGGGCAACTTGTATGGAACTACCTACGAAGGCGGAAACGACATTTTCGAATGTAGTGGTTGCGGCACGGTCTTCAAACTTGACGGCGCGGGCCATGAAACCGTGCTTTTTGCACTCCGAGTGTAGGATGTGCCGACGGGTACGGGCCCATGGATGGCCTGATCGAGGACGCTGCCAGCAATCTCTACGGGACCACAAGTGGAGGAGGTGTAAACGACGGAACTGTATTCAAGCTGGACAGCTCGGGTGCAGAGACGGTGCTCTATAACTTTTGCAGCCTCTGGAATTGTGCAGATGGAGGACAACCTTACGCAGGCCTGATCCAAGACGCTGCCGGCAATCTCTACGGAACCACGACCGACTGGGGCGCTCACGACGGTGGCATCGTGTTTATGCTGGACGACGCTGGGAACGAAACCGTGCTCTACAATTTCTGCTCCGACGAGCCTGGTAGTTTCTGCCTGGATGGGGCTGCGCCGGTTGCCGGCGTCATCCAGGATGGCGAGGGGAATCTCTACGGCAGCACACCTTTCGGCGGCGGTAACGACGGTGGTGCGGTGTTCGCGCTTTTCACCGGCGTGGGTGGTCGTCCTGTCACCGTGACAGCGACTTCAACTCCGAACCCTTCGGCGCAGAATCGGGTTGTGACCTTGTCGGCGGTGGTTTTGGGCCGTGGGCCGACTCCCGGGGGCACGGTGACGTTCGAACAAGGAACGATCGACCTCGGGACTGTCACGCTGTCGGGTGGGAACGCCAGCTTAACGACGACATTCACCACGACCGGAAGCTTTTCGATCGTCGCTGAATATTCGGGTGACGCGAACTACCAAGCGACGAATTCCAGCCCGTTTACGCAGGTGGTGACTCCATACATACCCAGCGTTGCGCTAACGTCCAATGTGAATCCGTCATTCGTAGATCAGTCCGTCACCTTTTCGGCGGTGGTGTCCGGCAACGAGGGACCTCCTACTGGGGCGGTCGAGTTCAAAGAGGGAACTACTGTCCTGGGGACGGTCGTGCTCGGTGCCGGAAACGCCAGTTTCACCACCGCGTTCACGAAGAACGGAACTATCTCGATCGTAGCTAGTTACTTGGGGGACGAGCACTACAAAGCAGAGAACTCAAAACCACTTAGGGAAGTGGTCGAACAATACACGACAAATACGGCTCTGGCTTCAACTCCGAATCCATCAACCTACAGCCAAGCGGTGACGCTTACTGCGACGGTGAGTTCGGCGGGGCCGGTTCCTGCCGGAATCGTGACGTTCAAAAATGGGAGCACTCCGCTCGGGATCGCGACCTTGAGCGGTAGCGTAGCTAAGCTTACAAAAGCCACTCTCACGGCTGGCACCTCGACGATCACAGCAAGCTACGGGGGAGATGCGCCGGATGCGAAGAGCACGTCGCTATCTCTGACGCAGGTTGTGAATCAGGCGACCTCAAAAACCACCCTCGGATCGTCGCCGAATCCTTCCACTGCCGGGCAAAACGTGACCTTCAAAGCCACGGTGACCTCGCCCACCACCAAACCGACGGGAACGGTGACGTTCATGGATGGCACCACGGTGCTGGGAACCGGGACAATCGCTGGAGGCAAGGCAAGTTACAGCACGGCGGCACTGAGCGCCGGTTCTCACAACATCACCGCGGTCTATTCGGGGACCGCGAACATTACTGGAAGCACAACGTCAGTACTGGTGCAGACCGTGAACTGAAGAATCCGAGTGGAGGGCGGGGACTTTGACTTTCACTCGTCCGGAATGCCAGCCCGCCCAATCATGAGTCCCGTAATAATTACAGTGTAATAAGTATCCGCGTGTGTCTTTCTAACCACATCCGACCCTGAGCATTATCAAAGACTTGCAAACCCGCCCCAGCGCGACAAAGAAGAGCTATTTCTTTCTAGAACAGCCTTATATGTATGTTAATGTACATACATTACAGCCAGTACACAATGTTCCATGTGGAACATTGTACATATATCCGCCACCGGGCACTCCGGCGCAAATCGAAACTTGCGCACGGTTAGCGAGATGCAGGAAGCTTGAGCGTCTCGGCGGACAACGCCCAAAGACATTGCCCTCGGCGATCCCGCTGGCATCAATGGCAAAGATTGCCAATCCTCAGCCGGCTAGGGTGCGAGGTCAAAGGCCCCGCCCAAGCGAAGCTTGGACGGGACCCTTTCAGAGTTGGGATGGACGCGAAGACCCGGCCACCCGGCGGGTGGCCCACCCTTGAGAAGTGCTTGGTTTCGCCTGCATCACCCAATCGGGGGTGCCCCATTCTTGCGCGTTCTGTGCGCAAGGGTGGGGACCGCGACAACATGGGCGCCTGATCGGGACGAGGCTCTCAAGATCGACCCGTATCCGAAACTACCGCGGTTCGTCGTCCTGGTCGTCGATGGCATGTTTCTCGGGCAGCATGCGCTGAGGCAGGATGCGGGAAATTAAAATACCGTCGCGCTCCTCCCGATAGAACAGGACGTGCCTGCCGTGCTCATGACGGCGAAAGCCAGGGCGAACGTCGTCACAGACTCGGCCGAGCGCGGGATTGCCGGCGAGCGTCTGGCAACAAGCCTCAAGCTCGCCAAGGTAACGGGCGGCTTGGGCTTTGCCCCATTTGCGGAGGGTGTAATCGGCGATGCTCAGCAAGTCGGTCTCAGCGCGACGCGAAAATCGAAACTTGCGCACGGTTAGCGAGATGCAGGAATCTTGAGCCTCTTACGGACACGCCCAAAGACATTGCCCTCGGCGATCCCGCTGGCGTCGCCTTCATCAATCGCCGCTCGAAGCGCCGCAAGTTTTACTTCGTATTGCTGCTCTTCGCGTTCCAAAGTCCGCAGCCCGGCGCGCACCACCTCGCTGGCGTTCTCGTAACGTCCACTCTTAACTTTGGTGGCTACGAAGTGGTCGAGCTCGTCGGTCAAATTGACGTTGCGGGTAGGCATGGAGTCGGCCCTTTCCAGGGATGGGGTATCGGCATCAGGATAACAGGATTGGCAAAGATTGCCAATACTCAGCCAGCTTGCATGCGAGGTCAAAGGCCCCGCCCAAGCGAAGCTTGGACGGGCCACCCTTTAGAGTTGGGATGGACGCGAAGTCCGGGCTACCTGCCGAGGTTACTTTCGGTATACTGCCGGGCTCTTTCTCCCTTTCTTACGGAGTGGCCCCGGGTCATTATGCAAAATCCGGGAAAGATTTCCATGGCCAGAATCGAACCCTGCACTTGCGGTCGTGGCTGAGGCATCCGGAAGCCCGATTTTTAAACCAGAAAAAAAGAGATATGAGGGAGAGCCATGACCAATTTGAAGACGCGACTCGCCGTGCTTGTGCTTTCCGCGGTAGGTTTGTTGACCGGCGCCTACGGGCAGATTACACCCAGTGGCGACGCGTACACGAACACTGGGTCGTCCAACACTAACTACGGCGCGAATGCGCTGCTCAATGTCGATAGCGGCTCGGAAGTAACCTACATTCAGTTCAATCTATCGTCGATTCCCACAGGGTACAGCGGCGCCAATATCTCCAAGGCCACGCTCAAGCTCTATGTCAATGCGGTGACCACGGCGGGCAACTTCAACGTCGAGTACGTCGCCGGCACTTGGTCCGAAGGGACGATCACTGCCAAGAATTCTCCCGCCTTGGGAGGCACGGTTGCCAGCGCGGTTCCGCTTACAACTGCAAGCGCGAACGATTACATTCTCGTGGACATCACTTCCGCGCTGCAGGCATGGGTTAACGGAACCGAGGCCAATAATGGGATCGCGCTGGTGGGCAATAGTCCGTTGAACGCGAGCTTCGACAGTAAGGAAAACACAAGCGCGAGCCATCCCGCCGAACTGGACGTTGTGTTCGTCAATAGCGGACCGCAAGGACCGGTTGGACTGCAGGGACCCGCTGGGCCTCAAGGATCCGCTGGAGCGCAAGGGCCGCAGGGGGCAACGGGAGCAACGGGAGCACAGGGACCGGTTGGCTCGACGGGGGCGCAAGGTCCACAGGGAGCAACGGGCGCGCAAGGACCGGCCGGCGCAACCGGAGCGCAGGGCGCCGCGGGTGCAAATGGAGTTGGATTCAACTTCCGCAATGCCTTCGATCCTACTGCCACTTATGCCGTGAATGACGTGGTCACTTACGTTGGCTCGACTTATGTGGCGATTGCGGCGAATGGTCCGAGTACTCAAACTCCGGATCAAAACTCAAGCGCCTGGAGCGTGATGGCGCAACAGGGCGCCGTGGGACCGCAAGGTGCAACCGGTCCGCAGGGAATGATTGGTTTGACGGGAGCCACCGGTGCGACGGGCGCACAGGGGCCGCAAGGCTTGACAGGTGTAACTGGTCCGCAAGGACCACAAGGCGTCACGGGTGCGACAGGAGCGCAAGGGCCGCAAGGGCTCGCTGGTCCGCAGGGACCTCAAGGTGTCCCCGGCGCGACGGGAGCACAAGGGCCTGCGGGTGCAAATGGAGTTGGATTTAATTTCCGCAATGCCTTCGATCCTACTGCCACTTATGCCGTGAATGACATGGTTACTTACAGCGGCTCGACTTATGTCGCGATTGCGGCGAATGGTCCGAACACTCAGACTCCGGATCAAAACCCAAGTGCCTGGAGCGTGATGGCGCAACAGGGCGCCACTGGACCGCAAGGTCCACAGGGAATGATTGGTTTGACGGGCGCTACGGGTGCGACGGGAGCACAAGGGATAGCAGGGCCTCCCGGGCCTCAGGGTGCGCAGGGCCTAATGGGATTGCCGGGCGCTACGGGAGCAACGGGTCCGCAAGGGTTGCCGGGACAAAACGGCGCGCAAGGGCCACAAGGTTTGCCGGGACAGAACGGTGCTACGGGAGCGACAGGTCCGCAGGGGGTGCCGGGGCCAGCTGGACCGCAAGGACCCGCCGGGCCTCCAGGGTCAATCACTCCGGGGGCGATGAATGCGGCACTTTTGCGGTGGTATAGCCAGACTTATCCGGCTGGGACCTCTCCATTTGGGGTGGCCTTCGACGGAACCTACATTTGGGTAACGAATGACAGCAACAACTCGGTGAGCAAAATATTGGCCAGCAGCGGCGCATACATGGGCACGTACGCCGCGGGGAGTAATCCGATAGGAATTGCCTTCGACGGAACCAACCTTTGGGTGGCGAACAATATTGGCAACACGGTGACCGTGCTGTCGGCGAGCAGCGGCGCGATTGTGGGCACCTCCACGCTTGGGAGTTACAGCAGTCCCTACGCGGTGGCCTTCGATGGGACCAACATTTGGGTAACCAGCGCAAATAGTTCCAATAGCTCAGTAACCAAACTGTTGGCCAGCACTGGCGCGGTTGTGGGCGCGTACCCGGTTGCGGGCACAGCGTACGGTGTGGTCTTTGACGGGGCAAATATTTGGGTGACGAATAGCAGCAACAGCACTGTGACCAAAATCCTGGCTAGCAGTGGCGCGGTTGTGGGTATGTATTCCGTTGGGAGCTTTCCATACGGAGTGGCCTTCGATGGAACTAATATTTGGGTGACGAACTCAGGGAGCAACACCGTAACCAAGCTCTTGGCGAGCAGCGGTGCGGTTGTGGGCACGTACTCCGTTGGGAGCGCTCCGTACGGTGTGGCCTTCGACGGAACCAACATTTGGGTGGCAAACGATAACGGCAACACGGTGACCAAACTGTTGGCGAGCAGCGGCGCGGTTTTGGCTACGTATCCCGTTGGGAGCTATCCACAGTCAATAGCCTCCGATGGAGCCAATGTCTGGGTGACCAATCTGGTGAGCAACACGGTGACCAGGATCCCCGCCAAGTGACGGTTGTTGTCGCACGCGAAAATGCCCGGGATTCTTTGCGGAATCTCGGGCACCTTGTTAACCCTAAGAGATCGTTGTCGCTACCTGGACAGCGGTAACGTTCTCCGCTTACCGCCTCTGGGCCCTTGGTCACGTCGAACTGCACGGTTTGGCCCTGCTTGCAGCTTCGACCGCCAGTCGCGCGGAGCGGAGCCTTTGTGTCGACTGTCCGGCGGCCCACTTCTCGAAAAGCGCGAGAAGTGGGGCACGCCCGGTTCTAACTGGGCCAAGTTTGCTGTGGCCCAGCCGCCCCTGTCCCTCCGTAACTCCTTTTCCGGAAACTACTGTCCCAGAATGGGGTTTGAGTTCTTGTGGGTCCACGCTGTTTCGCGGAAGGGCACGTCATGAGAAGACTGTTGTACCCGAGTGCAGCGGGACCACGGCCGGTGCCGGTGGAGGAACCCGCACGCCGCCCGGAATATACGCCCGGTCTTCTGAAAGCTGTGGTGGCGCTGGGCTGCCTGCTTACCAGCAACGCTGCGTTTTGTGAGCAGAAAGCGGCCATGGTTGACACGGTTGAGCAACGTGGCGGGCGCTTGCTCACTCGCGCGGAAGGCGCTGCGCTGGTCGACCGCGCGCTGGAGTATTCCGCATCGAGTCCCAGGCTGGATTGCTCGCATCTGGTGCACGAGGTCCTGACCACTACCGGACTCGCTTATCCTTATGCGACATCTAACGAGATATTCGCGGGCATCCCGCAGTTTCGTCGTGTGCGCAGCGCGCAACCGGGCGACCTGATTGTGTGGCCGGGCCATGTGGGACTGGTGGTGGACACCGAGCGCAGCGAATTCTTAAGCTCCAAGGGCAGCGGGATAGGCACGGATAACTACAGCAGCGAGTACTGGCAGACTCGAGGGCGTCCGCGATTCTATCGTTATGTTGTCGGCGACGCGACGGAGCTTGCTGGACTCGGCGACATCCCAGCGCGCAGCGGCGGAACTGCTCCGGCGCACCCTACCCTCGTCGCCAGGCAAGCGGATGACCGGTCGTCCGAAAGACTTGTCGCATCCCAGTCGTCGCCGCAAAGCGCTTTCAACCATGTGATCGGCGGTGACGTCCCGCTAAGCATGCAGATCGCAACCGGACACGGTAAACCGACTAAAGGGGATGTGGAAGGCGCTGTCTCAGCGCTTATAAATGCGCCAGTATCTTTGCTAGACGCCGAAAATCGCGGACGGATGCCGGTGGTGCTGCTCGGCAACGTGACAGTCGTCGCGGTACACATCAAGGGCGATAAAGGATGGGCAGGGGTGCGCGGGAACGCGCGGGTGGCGGCCGCGGACGGAAGCTGGGGAAAGGCTACGGTTCAGGAGCTCCGCTGGGAGCTGCGCCGGGAGCAAAACGGTTGGCGGGCGTTTATGCCACGCGATCGGCTATACGTCTCCCAGGGTGAGGTCATCGCTGTACTGGCAAAGCAGCTTGCGGTGCTTTCGGCGGCGGCTGATCAAGGTACCCAACGACGAGAAATGAGCCGCCTGGCGGCGGCCTTGAACCTCTTGCTGAACGACGATTGAGCCTTGGCAAGCGCGGCGCTTTTCGAAGCAGCGGAGGTCGAGCCCGTTCCGGTGTCGGCTGTCCGGAGGCCCACTTCTCGAAGAGCGCGAGAAAGTGGGGCACCCCCACTTGGGTTAGTTAGAAAAAGTCAAAAGCAAAGGCAAAGGCAAAATCAAAGGCAAAGGCAAGATCAAAGTCAACGGCAGCGGACAGGAGTGTCCGCTCCACACGTGCAGACGTAAAAATGCCCGGGACTCTTGCGAATCCTGGGCACTTGTTTTTACTTAGAGATCGTTGTCGCTACCTAGACAGCGGTAACGTTCTCCGCTTGCCAGCCTTTGGGGCCTTTGGTCACGTCGAACTGCACGGTCTGGCCTTCTTGCAGGCTCTTGAAGCCGCCAGCTTGAATCGCGGAGAAATGCACGAAAACGTCTTCGCCATTCTGACGGCTGATAAAGCCGTAGCCCTTGGCGTCGTTAAACCACTTCACTGTTCCTTGTTCTGCCATTAGATGTTCCTTTTTCTTGTTTCTTGAAATGTGCTGAGAAGATTCGCTGCTTTGTAGAGGGGGTGACGCTGGTTGGCGGTACCGGCCTGCAACTGGCTTGTGAGTCAAACTTAGCGATTTCTAGTGTAGCACAGGAAAGCTGAAAAATGCTGGAAACTTTGGGCGGGGGCGGTTTCCCGCATTGAATGGGTGGCGCTGCGGAGACGGGGCTCGCCCCGTCTCTATCATTAAGTCGTGTTGGGTCAATGGTTTGTGGATTGCGAAATGGAGGTCGCTCTTTTATGGGTGGGTCGGTTATAAATTGTTCATGATTGCTTTTCTTACGCTGGAACTCCGGATCGAAGCGGCGCACTCGCTTAAGGACAAGCGCCAGGTGACGCGTAGCCTCAAGGACCGGCTCCGCTCTTCGTTCAACGTCGCGGTGGCTGAACTCGATCCCAGCTCGCTTTGGAATCAGGCCACGATTGGCGTGGTCAGCGTCTCGCATTCGCGCGATTACCTTGACGGGCTGATGAAGAACGTCGAGCGTTCGGCGACACGTATTGCCAACAATGCTGGCGCCGACGTCACCGACTCGTTTGTCGAGTGTTTGTGAGGACGGTCCCTGCACGGTTAAGCGGCGCCGTTAAAGCGACGCGGTGACTAATTCTTGAATGGGTTGAGAATCCGCACGTCAAGTTGCGCAAAATCTCGTTCGTTCCTGGTCGCAACCGTTAGACGATGAACCCGCGCGGTCGCGGCAATCATCGCGTCCTCCAGAAGCCCATCCGGTATTCGGTCTGGAGTTCGTTCAATGATGCGGCCCCATTCCCTAAAGCACGGCGTATCCATCGGGAGGATTTGATAAGAGGCGGCCAGCTGATCCACCCAACGCTCGATCTCGTTCGCCTTCGACGGATCTTGAAGTCTGACCCGCTCAATCCCGGCTTGCAGTTCGCCCAGAGTTACGGCGGAAAGGAACAATTGCTCCTCCTCCTGCTTGTTGAGCCAAGCGACCACGGCACCATGCGGACGCGGTCTTCGGAGTTCGGACACGACGTTGGTATCCAGAAGGTACTGGTTCACTCGAACTCCACTACGGCGCGGCGGCGCACGACGCGGCGCTCGCCGATCATGTCGTCGAAACGAGGTTCCGGCGCCAGCAACAAGTCTTTGAGGCTGGGCCGGGCAGCCTTTTGGAGCTTCTCCCATTCTTCGATCCGCACCAGAACGGCAGCTTTCACTCCGCGACGGGTGACGACCTGAGGGCCTTTCTTGAGGGCCGTATCCAAGAACTCGCTGAAACGAGCCTTGGCATCCTGCACTTGCCACGAAGCCATGCTCCACCTCTCGTATGCGGTTCATTGTACTAACTAGTCATATGACTAGTCAACTGTGGAGAGTGTTCGCGTAGTGGTGCAGTGAAAATTTGCCACCTCAGTGGCCAAAGGTGCGATGAAAAATACGATGCTGATGCTAAGGACACGGCTGAAGAGGCTGCCGAAAACGCAATCGGTCGAGAAAGGGCGACCACCAGGGCTAAAGCCCGCGCTGATTTTACGGGACTTACGCGGCCCTGAAGGGCCGCTCTTCCACGGTGATCCGCGCATTCGTGAGTTTTTCCGCAGGCGGTGAAGCCGTGCCCTTTCAAAAGCGATGCAAACTGTACCACTACCGAGTGCTCGTGTAGAGATGGGGCTTGCCCCGTCTTGCCTGCGCTGTCAACGACCGTGGCGGGGAGACGCGGCAAGCCGCGTCTCTACCCCAAATGTGGTAAAAAGTAATGTAATGCCAATGCACGCCTCTGGCAGTCTTAATCCGCAATCCGATCCGCTTCAATCAGGTGCACCGTGCTGAGGGCAGTGTTTATTGCACTGTCGGAGAGCCGGTGGCTGCGCGCGGTTGCCGAACGCTCCCGCTTTGGGCAGCGCACTTCGGCCCGCTTTGTCGCCGGCAAAGAAGTGGCGGACGCAGTTCGCGCGGCCGCAGCCGTGAATAAGTCTGGCGCGGGCGTCTCCATTGACAATCTGGGCGAGAACGTCACCAACGCCGACGAAGCCCGCGCCAGCGCCCAGCTTTATCACGATCTGCTCGACGAAATCGCCGTCCACAAACTGAAGGCAAATATCAGCCTGAAGCTGACCCATATGGGCCTGGACGTGGACGAGACGATGGCCTACGAAATTGTGCGCGGGCTGGTCGCCAAGGCGGCCAGCATGTCGCCCCGGAATTTTGTTCGCATCGATATGGAAGGATCGCCCTACACGCAGCGCACGCTCGATTTCGTCCACGAGTTGCATCGGGTTCCGGGGAACGATGATAGCGTGGGGGCGGTGATCCAGTCGTATATGCGGCGGGCCGAGGCCGACATCGAGAAGTTGCTCTCCGAGCGCATCCGCATACGGCTGTGCAAAGGCGCGTACAAGGAGCCCGAAGATATTGCCTTCCAGAAGAAGTCCGCGGTTGATGCGAGTTACGTGAAGCTGATGAAGATGCTGATGAAAAGCGGCGTCTATCATGGACTAGCCACCCACGACGAAACCATCATTAAAGCGGCCAAGGCTTTTGCCACGCGCGAGAATATTCCGCGCAACGCTTTTGAATTTCAAATGCTGCATGGCATCCGGCGGGACCTGCAGCAGGGCTTGGTGAAGGATGGCTGGGGGGTGCGCGTCTATATTCCTTTCGGCACCGAGTGGTATCCGTATTTCATGCGGCGGCTGGCCGAACGGCCGGCAAATGTCTTGTTTATCGCGAAAAACATTCTGCGGAAGTAAACCCTGTGTTGTCAATCGGATAGACGTGGATCAGGCAGACCGGTAGAGCCCTTCTGTCGGGAGAACTACACTTTTTCTTCGCGGCGCGAAGGGGAATAGCGGGCCTTCTCGTTTTAAGAAGTGGAAGCTAACTTGGCTTGGATTCATAGCCTGCCCCCCTCGGCGATGTGCTTGCGTCCAACTGGGTAAAGGGTCTGTGGTTCGCGACGGTTTTGCATTGAGACTCGGGTTTCCGTTCAAATCCTCTGCGTCGCCCCGGGGAAGGGCGGCGCGGAGGTTCGTCTTTTTGGGCAATTCATAAGGGGCTAGGCGCTAAGGCGCTGAGCGGCTGCCTCTTCTCTCATCCCTCCCAAACAAACGCGTCAAACACCCTGGTGGATTCAAATCCGATGCGCTTATAGAGCGCAATGGCGCGATCGTTGGCTTCGGTGACGGTCAGCGAGATGAAATGGAATCCGCGGCCGCGGAGATTCCTGGTTGACGCCGCCAGCATGGCTTCGCCGAGGCCTGCGGAACGGTATTCGGGGAGTACACAGACCTGGGTGATGTGGCCGACATCGGGGCGCACCAGCGAGCACAGGATGAGGCCGATCAGCGAGCGAGTGCCGCGCTCGAGGACGACGAAGGATGCGTGGGGATCGAAGGTACCGCACCCAGGGAAGCGCACGATGTTATTGAGAAAGCGCAGCGAGCCGGTGAGGGTGCGGTACTGATCGTTGATCTCGGAATCGACGTGGCCGCGATAGGCGGCGGTGATCAGCGCGGCGGCGGACTGGTATTCCTGCTCGGACCAGGGACGGATTTCAAACTGCGGCGGAAGCGGTGGCGCGGTTTGGGGATGCTTGCCGATATCGAAATTCATAAAGACGCGAGGATGGCGGCTGAAGCCCTGTTGCAGGAAGGGATGGGAGACTTCTCCGGTATGGTGCGCGAGCAACTGCGCCTCCACGCGATGGATGCCGGGCGACTGCTGCAGGGTTTCGATGACGTGTGTGAGCAGGCGTTGTTCCACTTCGTGACGGTCGGGGCTGCGGGCGGCGTCGGCGTTGCGGACGAATAGGTCTCCAATGACGCCCTTGCTCTGCTCGTAGACAAAGAAGGAATAGCCGAAGATGCTGCCGCGCTCGATGGCGGCGTAGCCGGGAAGGATTTTCGCGTCCATGTAGCGGAGGATCATCTCGGCGGAAGTGGAGTAGTCCCACGCGAGCACACGGGCCCACATGGCGATCTCATCTTCCAGCAGCGGCCTGAGGTCGGCGGAAGAAAAATGTCGGAGATCGAGGATTTCCATAAATAAATGGAGCCAGGTTTCAAGGTTTCAGAGTAAAGCATCGGAGAATGCCGCAGCTCAGCTCGGCTGCGGCGTTGTTCAACTTTGAAACTCTGAAACCTTGAAACCTGGCTACTTTCCCACCCAGTACAGATCCAACTTCTGCGGCCTGATGCTGGTTAAGTATGACACTCGGCGTCCGGCAACGAGTTGGGCGACTTGGGACTGCGTACCTTGTGCGGCAACCACCACATGAGCCTCGGTTGGGATATTTCCGTCCTCGTATTTCTGCGTTGGACGATTGAGATAAAACTCGAGACCGTACTCTTGCACGCGATTGACGTGATAGAGAGCGATGGGGACGGGTTCGTGCGAAAAGGCTTGAATGCTTTCGGCAATCGGTCGCGCGGATTGGGTGGCGTCGATGACGGGAGCAGCGAAGCGAATGACGGCGGCCACGCTGACGACCACGGCGAACAAGGTCACGCGGTCCAACAGGCCGAGTCCGGCGCGGGGCAGCAGCGCGGCGGCGATGCCGAGCGCTAAGACGGCGCCAATGGCAGCCGCGATGTAGGTCGCAGTTCCCCATAGCAGGTGGTGATTCATGGCGATGGAGGCGGCAGAGAACGCGGCAAAGATCAGCAGTCCGCAGAGAATTCCGTGTGCGGCGGCGAACAGGAACGAAAGCCTTTTATGGTCGCTGGTAGGGGCATCGCTGCGACGTACGGCCAGATATTCGGCGACCAGCAGGGCTCCAGCGGGGACGGCCGGCAGAATGTATCCCGGAAGCTTCGATTGCGACGCGCTGAAAAACAAGACGGGCACGAGCATCCAGAGGAAAAGAAACAGGGGCCAGGAATCTTCAGGACTTGAGAAAGCCTGTTTGCCTTCGGACCAGATCAGGCGGGCACGTTCGGCGACGGCCAGGATGAGCACGATGGTCCAGGGCATCATGGCCAGCAAGAACACGGGCAAGTAGAACCAGAAAGGCTGGTGGTGGTGGTAAACGTTCTGCGAGAAGCGGGCGAGATTGTGTTCGAGGATGAAGAAACGGAAGAATTCCGGATTACGCAGTTGGACGGCGATGTACCAGGGCAACATGACGGTGAGGTAGAGGAGGATGCCGGGGATCCAGAGGGTGCGACGGATCGCTTGCCAGTCGCGTTTCACGGCGACGAAGAGAAGAATGATGACGGCGGCCAGGGCGGGGGCGACTGGACCTTTGGCCAAGGTTCCGAGCGCCAGCGCAAAGTAGGACGCGGCGAGATAAATTTTCCGGCTGGTGTCGTGCCAGGCGTACCAGGCGAGTAATGCGATGGAGAAGCAGGCGGCGAGTGGCATGTCGGTCGCGGCGGCGTGGGCAAATATAACCATGGCGGTGCAACTGGCGGTGATGAGGGCGCCGTCGAGTTCACTGCCTGGTCGAAAGCGGCGCAGGAACAAGTAGATGATTGCAATGAGCAGCGTAGCGTCGAAGGCGGCGGGCAGGCGGGCAGTTTGGTCGGAGACGCCGGCTACGCGGAACGACAGCATCGCCTGCCAGTAATAGAGGACGGGCTTTTCGAGCCATGGTTTGCCTTGCAGCGTGGGTGTAATCCAATCGGAGCGTTCGAGCATTTCGCGCGCTATTTGCGCGTAGCGGGGTTCGTCAGCGCCGACGAGGCCGAAGGAGCCGAGGCCGTAGAAGAAAAGGAATCCGCAGAAGACCACCAGCAGCAGCATGTCGGTGCGATTTCGTGGATTCGTTCTGGGCGTAATATTCATTGAATTTCACGCAGGGCGCGGCCTGGCGGAGCTTGTTGGTCAGTTCGCGTTCAAGCCTACAGTTTCCGCGAGCAGTCGGTCGACAATTCGGGACACGGCAACCGCCAAAGGCCCGTCGACCGAACAACCGCTGGCGCATTTGTGACCGCCGCCGCCGAAATGCTCGGCCACGGCAGAGACGTTCACTTCTCCCTTGCTGCGCAGGCTGATTCGATAGCGGCTGTCGGGCAGTTCGCGAAAGAAAATGGCGACCTGCACGTCGGCCATGGAGAGCGCATAGTTAACCAGGCCCTCGCAATCTTCTTCGCGAGCGCCGAAGCGCTGCATCTGTTCCTGGGTGACCCATATCCAGGCGAGTGGGCCCTCGCGATGCAGATTGGAGAGGGCGGCGCCGAGCAGACGCAGCTTGGCGGTGGAATGTCCGAAATAGATATGCCGCGCACAAAGCGCGGGGTCGGCTCCGGCGAGCACGAGGTCGCGGGCGACGGTGAAAGTGTGTTCGTTGGTGCCTTCGAACATAAAGGAGCCGGTGTCGGTCATGAGCCCGGTGTAGAGGCAGGTGGCAATATCGCGATCGACGGGAACGCAGGCCAGGCGGGCTAACCGGAAGACGAGTTCGGCGGTGGCCATGACCGTGGAATCGATCCAGTTAATGTTGGCAAAATTGCGGCCACTGGCATGATGGTCAATGTTGATGAGGAAACATTCTCCCAGACCTTGCAGGCCGGTGCGCTTGATGCTGTCGCATTCCAGCAGAACGACGGCGTCGTTCGGCGGGACGACATCGGCCTGAATGGCGCGATCGGCGAAGGGAAGGTTCTGGTAGATACGCGGGACGCCATCGTGCATGACGACTTCGGCGTCTTTGCCCATGACGCGCAGGATCTGAGCGCAGGCCAAGGCCGAGCCGATGCCGTCTCCGTCGGGGCGCGCGTGCGAGGTCACCACCAGGCGGCGACGCGCCCGAATTTCCTGTAGAACCCGCTCTAGCATGATGCGCTCTTGACTCCTGGCTACCGGAAATTAGACGCCCTTTTAGGGGCTGGGCTCGGGCCGCTTCCGGGCACGTTTCTTGGCGCGGCCTAACAGCTCATCGACTCGACTCTCTAATGCATCGGCACGATCGATCTGGAAATAAAGTTCGGGAGGGCGTCGCAGACGCAGGCGTTCCGCAAGTTCGTGCCTAACGTAATTCTTGGCGGCGGTGAGTCCTTCCAGGGTGCGCTCAGCCTCGGTCTCATCGCCGGCAACGCTGACCATGATGCGGGCGGATCGGGCGTCCTGAGCCATGAGCACGGCGCTGACGCTGGCCAGGCCGATGCGCGGGTCTGCCAGTTCGCCTTCGAGGATGGTTTCGATCTCCTCGCGAATCGCCTGGCTTAGCCGTCCGCGATGATATTTCTGCCCACGATGCTCCACAGCCCACCTCGAACGGAGAAAACCTGTAAGAATATCAGAAAAATCAGGTCACAGAGTTTGACTTTATTTTGCCGGTGCACGGCTTCGTTTGGACGGGGCAGAGCCCCGTCTCCACACAACCGAAATCCAGCGATGGCTGGCGGTCGTGTAGAATAACCGTTTGTATATGGACTTGTCCGCTATCCAGCAGGCCTTGCGCGAGCGCAACATTGACGCCTGGCTTTTCTACGACCATCACCATCGTGACCCGATCGCTTATCGCGTCCTCGGGCTGCCGAATGGGCTGATGGTTACGCGGCGCTGGTACTACCTGATCCCCGCCAAAGGCGAGCCCGTCAAACTGGTGCACAAGATCGAGTCGGGCCACCTGGACAGCTTGCCCGGCACCAAGAAGAAGTACGCGGGATGGCAGGAATTGTTCGAGAGCCTGAAGCAGATGCTGGCCCCGTACCGCGACGTGGCGATGCAATACTCGGCTAACAACTTTGTCTTCACCATTTCGATGGTGGACGCGGGAACGGCGGACATGATCCGGGGGCTGGGGAAGAACATCGTCAGCGCGGCGGACCTGATTGCGCAGTTTGAAGCGACGCTAAGCGAAGAGCAGATCAAGTCACACTTCGCGGCGCGCGATGTAATTGACGCGGTCACGGCCGAGGCTTTCAAGGAAATTGGACGGCGCGTGCGCAACGGCGGCACGCACGAGCACGACATTCAGCAGTTTTTCATGGAAGCATTTCAGCGCGAGAACATGGTGACCGACGATCCGCCGATCGTGGCCGTGAACGCTAACAGCGGCAATCCGCATTATGAGCCAAGCGCCAGCCGGCCGGTTCCGATTCGTGAAGGCGACCTGGTTCTGCTGGACGTGTGGGCGAAAAAGAATACGCCCGGCGCGGTTTACTACGACATCACGTGGATGGGATTTGTGGGCAACGGTCCGTCGGATCGGCAGCGCGAGATTTTCAAGATCGTGAGCGAGGCACGCGACATCGGTGTGAAAACGGTGCAGGATGCCATCGCGGCCGCCAAGCCGATCGCGGGGTGGCAAGTGGATCACGCGGTGCGCGGGCACATCAAGAAGGCGAAGTACGGAGATTACTTCATCCACCGCACCGGCCACTCGATTGCCACCGAGGTGCATTCGAATGGCGCGAATATGGATGACCTGGAAATTCACGACGAGCGGCGCATTCTGCCCAACTCCTTGTTCTCCATCGAACCCGGCATCTACCTGCCGGAGTTCGGCGTCCGCCTGGAGGTGGATGTGCTGGTACGGCCGGGAAGCGCCGAGGTCACTGGTAAAATCCAACGAGAGTTTGTGACGATCTGAATGGCCAAACCGACAACAGATAAATCAGGTGCAGGTTCAGCGACTGAGCCGGAATACCCGCTGACGACGATGGCGGTGGTGGCGCCGCTGGTGGGCTGGCTGATCCCGGGCGGCGGACACCTCCTGCTGAAGCGGTATGGGCGCGGCGTTTTGCTGCTGGTGTCGGTGGTGGCGATGTTCGTGATCGGCCTGGGGATGCAGGGGCGGATTTACAAGCCGAACGGCGGCGACATCCTCGACATACTGGGCTTCGTGGGCGACGTGGGGTCGGGCGCGCTCTATTTTCTGGCGCGCATCATGGACTGGGGCAACGCGATGCCAGCGAATGCGGCGGCGGATTACGGCAAGACATTTCTGATCGTGGCCGGCCTGCTGAATTTCATCGCGGTGGCGGATGCGCATCACATTGCACTGGGGAAGAAACCGTGACCATTAACTTGTCGCACTTCTCGGCTGCGGTGGTGTTTGCGCTGTTCGCGTCGGTGGTCTTCGGCATCACGCAGCGCAATTCGACGATGGAGATGGTGAAGTACGGCCTCTACTGCTTCGCTATGTTCGTGGGCGGAGTTTTCGTGGCGGGATGGGTGATGGCGCTGATACGGCGCTAGAGGCTCTCAGCCGTCAGCTTTCAGCTCTCAGTTTCTGACTTCCAACAGACGAACTTCAAGCGACGTGCAGCCATCCCGGCTCCTGTGGTGGCGGGGTTCTGCGCCCTAAGCGAGTTCTTCCTGGACTCTGAAGCATTCGGATGTTTCCGTCATGCGTGGAGGTTCGCGCGTCTCTCGGATCAGAACAACCGCAGCCTAGATCTGCTGATGAAGGTTGGGGCGCAGTGTGAGCGAGCCGTCATCGTTCAGCTTCTGGTGACAAGCCCACCGCACGGGATAGCGCATTCCCTTTACCTCAATCTCAGCTCTAAGTTTCAATCCTTTCCATTCGGTGACGTTCGGAAGCACGAACTGTGCCTGCCGAATCTTGCCGGGTAGCGGGTAACCGGCGTCCAGACAACCGCTCTTGAGCACCTTTCCGTCCGGGCTGTCCACGGTCACCCTCAATACGCCCGGCACACCCGCGATGCCGTCATTTGCGAAGCCGACAATCAGCCCCAGGTAACCATCGTCCTTATAGCTCCAGATGAAAGACGGCCTCACCCGATAGCCAATTCGGCGATTGATCCGGTCGAACGCGGCTGGATAAGCCTGGTAGTAGCTCGTCAGATTCTTTGCGCTGATCTGGTGAAAGTTCCAGAGCGACCAGTAATTCGCCCCGACATCCATCACATGGGCGATCATGTTCTCTGCCGGGGATATCCCTTCATATGCGACGCGTGGATCGGGAGGTTTACCCGGAAGCCCCTGCTCGAGCAATGCTGCGGTCCAGGGTGGGCGATTGCTGAGCGCTTCAATCTGTTCGTTCTCAATAAAGATGGTATCGCTCCGAATCCAATTGTTGCTGCGGACCGTGCGGTCGACCAGTTCTGAATTACCAACCCGGCTATAGTCCGGTTGAGTATTGGTCAGCAGCGGAGTCTTCGAAAAGTGCTCGAGCTGGACTTCGAGCATATTAGTCCAGGTGCGCTCTGCTGTCTGGTAATCAGGGAAAGGATTGTTGCCAAATGGCCAGGTGTGGCCTTCACCCCAAAAGCCGTACATGAAGGTATCGATAAACTCGATGAGCGGATTGCCATCGAATTCCGCTGCCAACAGGCCAACCAGTTCTTTGAATGCCTGCTGAAAAAAAGGATGGTCATACCGGGGCTGATAACGCGAATGCGGGTTCTGCAAGTATCTTTGCGCCGAAGCACTGCTTTCCTGATCGCTCAAGACCAGATCAACTTTCGGCACTTTGTCGAGGACAAAATCCGGGAGGGCTGCTTCGTGGGTATAGTCGGGAGCGCTCATCTGCACTCGCAATCCGATCCGCTTGTTGTTCTTCTTCGCCAATTCAAAAACGAGCTTCAGATAATCGGGCATCTCCAGGCGTCCAGGCCGCGGTTGTATTTCCCTCCAGGTCGGACGGATATAAAGCTGCTGGCCCAGGGGAAATCGAACCAGGTCTTCAATCGCCTGAGGAATATTGTCTGACTTGATTTCCTCCGTGCCGCTGTCTGCCGTGATATAGGTGACCAGCCCCTTGCCATAGTTCGGCACGACGTCTTCCGACGATGTAGTGGTCATCACCACATCGTCCGCGGGAATGACGGCATCAGGTGGATATTGAGGGAACGGGCCCTGACTGAGACGATCTGCCACCCGGGGACCGGAGCCGAAGTCGTAGTTACCCCAGTTGTGGGCGGGAACCTTCGCCTGCGCTTTACCCATTCCAAGTTCTGCAGCTAGGGCGACAGCGACAGTACTTTTTAGAAAATCTCTACGCTGCATCGGAATTATCTCCTGCTTATCCTTCGATTACACTTCGGCGGAGTTGGCTAGAACTCCAACCTCTGGGCAAATTGAATCTGACGCTGGGTATCACGGTCGAAGTGATCGCATCGGCAGCGCCAGGACCGTCCGCAATAAGCGGAGCTGGTTGAGCATTGAAGCATCCACTCGCCAGGTGGGGATGTTCCTCAGTCGCGGAGCAAGCGCTAACGACTATCGAACTGTTACTATTTATATCGTTTGATTTCGTTTGTCCAGCGCAAGATAACAAATACTTCTTGTGCCGGCGCCGATCAAGAGGATGCTCTATGTTTTCAACTGAGGTTTTGCGATCTGACGGCAATCTCCTTCGAAAGCTGCGAGCCATGCTTGCGATCAGGTCTTGGATTGTTTTCGTCACTGTGCTTACGTCATATTCACTCGCAGCAGCAGCGGACATCCCTACCGGCAAGGCTCAAATTCAGGGCGGCAATCTGCGCATTGAATTTGATGACCACCTACGGAGCCGGGTGGTTGCCCGCTTCGACAAGACGGAGACGGTGATGGGGCCGTTCACTGCCTCGGAGACTGTAACAAACTCCGACAAGCCCTGGACCAGATTTCTTCTAACCTCGCAAGAACACGGACGTACAAAAGACGCTTTCGGGGAGGGTGAGCGGCTCACCGTGGAAGGAAAGGCAGGAACGCTCACAAAGACGGTCTCCGTCACTGTATACGACGACTTTCCCGCGATGGCGTTTTTCGAGGTCCAGTACTCCAATGCCGGAACAACCGAGCTCGCGGTCAAAAGTTGGACCAACAATGCGTACCAAGTGAACGCGCAACGTAGCGTGGGCCCGCCAGCTTTCTGGTCTTACCAGAGTGGCTCCTACGAGAAACGTCCTAACTGGGTCGTACCGCTGCACACCAATTTTCGGCAGGAGAATTATCAAGGCATGAATGCCAGCGACTATGGTGGCGGCACGCCGATTGTCGATATCTGGCGGCGTGACGTTGGAATGGCGGTGGGACACGTCGAGCCGCGGCCGAAGCTGGTTTCCCTCCCCGTATCCATGCCCGATCCGGCATATGCCAGGATTGCGGTACGCTTCACCAAAGCTCTCTCATTAAGCCCCGGCAAAAGTTTTCATACGTTTCGCACCTTCGTCGCCGTCCACCGGGGAGACTACTTCCGCACGCTGGCTGACTACCGGCGATTCATGATGAAACAAGGGTTCCAAACGGCCATCGCTCCCGACGACGCTTTCGGCGCAATCTGGTGCGCGTGGGGATATGGCCGATCGGTTCAGCCTCAGCAGGTGTATGACACACTTCCGACGGTGAAACGCCTGGGATTTGTGTGGGTGACGCTCGACGACGGTTGGCAGAACAATGTGGGCGATTGGGCGCTTGATCCCAAGAAATTCCCTCACGGCGATGCTGACATGAAGGCCCTGGTGGACCGCATTCACCAGGAGGGATTCAAGGCCCAGCTCTGGTGGTCGCCGCTCAGCGCGGTCCAAAACTCGGAATTGCTGCGCGATCACCCTGACTACGAGTTGCTGAACCGTGATGGCTCCAAGAGAAAAGTTTCCTGGTGGAACTCCTACTATTTGTGCCCCGCGGACCGCCGCGTCGTTGAGTACCACAAGGCATTGGTGAGAAAGATTTTGGTGGACTGGGGATTTGACGGGCTGAAGCTCGATGGCCAGCACATGAACGGAGTTCCAGCCTGCTACAACCCGGCTCACCACCACGCCCAGCCGGAGGAATCGGTCGAAGCTCTGCCTGATTTCTTCCAGGCGATTTACGAGACCGCACAGGCGGTAAAGCCTGGAGCACTGGTGGAGTTCTGCCCTTGCGGCACGGCGTTCTCCTTTTTCACCATGCCGCACTTCAATATGTCGGTGGCTTCCGATCCGACAAGTTCCTTTCAAGTTCGTTCCAAGGCGAAAACCTTAAAAGCTCTGATGGGAGACACAATTCCGTTCTTTGGGGATCACGTCGAACTGAGCGATGGTGGCAACGACTTTGCGTCCACTGTGGGCGTGGGAGGCGTCGTCGGAACGCAATTTGTTATACCGTCTCTTGTCGAGAAGAGGAGTAAATCCGATCTGACTCCGGCGCGGGAGAAAGAGTTTGAAAAGTGGCTTCGCATCTATCGCGAAAAGATGTTGTCAAAAGGACAGTATCTCGGGCAGCTCTATGACATCGGCTTTGACGTGCCGGAGACTCATGTAATCCGCAAGGACCAGACCATGTACTACGCCTTTTTCGCAAAGAAGTGGAAGGGGCCAGTCGACCTGCACGGCCTCGAAGACCGCAACTACAGTGTTGTGGACTACGTCACAGGAAGAAGCCTGGGGACGGTGTCAGGACACAATGCACATCTGCCGGCTGAGTTCGAGGGGAATCTGCTCTTGGAAGTGCGGCCGCAATAAACAGCTTAAGTTAGCGCATATGGAGCTCTGCCCCGCCGGGACGGGGCAAGGCAAAGCCCCGCCACCACACGTTCAAATTCCTCGGGAGTTATTATTCGGGCGGTTCGGGTTGCAGGCCGTCGCTGGAGGCGAGTGGAAGGTGAGCGGCTCCGCCGAGAATGGCGCGTTCCTGGGGAGAGAACGCGTTTCTGTACTGCGGGGAGTTGATGAGCCGGTCGCGCTGTTCGGGCGTCAGGCCGCGCATGCTGCGGATGGCGCGGTTGACGGCCTGGCGGCGATCGGGAGGCAACTGCCTGAACTGCTGAAAAAGCTGGTGCGCTTGCTGCTTCTGATTTGGAGTCAGGTGCTCCCAGGTTTCCATGCGGTTGAGCACGCGTTCCTGCTGCTCGGGCGGCAGGCTGGAAAAATGCTGCAGCTTCTGTCGCAACTGGAATTGCCTTTGCGGAGAAAGCCGGCGGAACTGGGGATCATTTTCGAGCGCACGGCGCTGCTGCGCGGGCGGCAGATCCATATAGCGGCGAAGCCAGTTTCCGGCGTGGCCGGGCTGGTTCTGCGGCGGATGGGATTGATTGGGGCGGCTGGAGTTAGGGCCACCTTCTTTCTGAAAGTGGTGCCACTGCCCGTCCGCCTGCGGATGCTGTTGCTGCTGAGATTGAGCTGGTGAATACCGGACTTGAGCGAACGACGGCGTCAGCAGCAGAAGCGCCGCCAGACAGCCCGTAATTGTCACCCTTCCCAACATGTTTGGTTCCCCGCCCGTCCGCCAGTCTTACGGATTCGCGGTTACGTCGTCCTGCACCTGCAGATCGTCGAGCACATCGAAATCGGCGTACAGTTCATCGTTCTTCTCGAGCGCCTGCAGATCGCCGACGGCAGTTCCCGGCTCAACTGGCAGACCGAGGGACGGGGGATTGGTCGAAATTGCTCCGGTCTCGACAAAATATGACTTGTTGCTGACGCCAAGCGTCAGGGCTCCGACGAATAGTACGGCAGCGAGCGACGTGGCCCACGCCGGCCGGTGCAGCCAACTGAACCATGCGGCGCGCGGGCGCGCCATTTCTTCGCGGAGCCGCGCCTGCATGCGGGTGTCGAAATAGGGCGACGGCTCGGGCGCTTGCCATTCATCGAGCAGCGCCATGGTTTTCTGCAAGTCGCCGAGATGAGTGGCACATGCCTCACAGGATGCGATGTGTTTCTTGACCTCGCGTTGCTCGGCCTCGGGCATCGAAGTGTCCATGCCCGCGGCTAGTTCCGGCAATCGTTCACTAATTTCATGGCAATTCATACTCTTCCCTCTACTTCCCCGAAACAAACTCTTTCAACTGCTCGCGCAACGTTTCGTAGGCGCGAAACAACAACGACTTGGTGGCGGACTCGCTCAGCTTGAGCACGCCCGCAATCTCGCGATAATCCATCTGCTGGTACTTGTGCATGATGACGGCGACGCGCTGGCGTTCGGGCAGCGAGTTCACTTTGCTGCGGATGGCGGCGAGTCGCTCCCGTTTCAAGATCTGGTCTTCCGCGCTGAGCGAATCGTCGGCCAGGTCGGGCGTGGTGCCCGTTTCCTGGTCTGGCTCATCGAGGCGCACGGTATTTTCCGGACGCTCGTGGCGGGTATCGCGCGCGTGGTTGACGGCCAGGTTGGTCGCGATGCGATACAGCCAGGTCGTGAACTTCGCGCTTGGCTCGTAACTGGTGCGGGAGCGGTACACACGCAAAAACACTTCCTGCGCCAGTTCCTCGGCGGTCGACGGGTTGTGGCACAAGCGGTACATGAAACCGACCATGGGGCGGCGATATTTCTGGACCAGATAAGAGAAGGCGGACTCGTCGCCCGTCTTCACCCGCAGCATCACGTCGACGTCGGAAACGGCTTCGCTATTTGCCATGGTGTCGGGCGCGGACGAAGACGGCGGCGCTCCCGCAAAGTTCAGCAGCCCGCGATCCAATACGCCGCGATCCAATATTCCGCGATCGATGGCCACGCTGCTCACACCAGTAGAAACCCCGTTCGGGGGACAAAGTTGCGCGTCTTCGGAGGTGGGAAGGCGCGTTGAAGTGCTTCCCGGTGAATCAGTTACGGGTCGAGCCTCGGGAATGTCGGAAGCGGGCATGAAAGGGCGATAGAAAGAGGCTATCGGGAGCGGCGAACGCGGTCAAGAGGCTGATTGGATGCCGAAAAAGACGGGACGATCTGGCATGACGATTTGTTATAATGCCCAAACTGCAGCCCGCGAAAGCCGCATTCATAGTTTCATACCCAGTGTTTCATACTCAGTTTCATAACTAGTTTCGTATCCCGGCCACGCGTCAGCAAATGGCGGTGCCGTACACCACTCAAGCTGGCCCTCTCCCCATGGCGACCAACTGGACCACCCCTTATCGCGCCGCCCGCCGCGAGCGGAATCCCGCGAAGTTGCTCGAGCTGTGCGAGCAAGCCCGCCGCGGGATCAACGATCGAATGCTAGCGCTAGCAACGCAGGGCGCCGACACGCTGGAAAGAAGAGAACTCGAAGAAGCTCTCCGCCGACTAATCGCTCACGAGTCGAAGACAAGCCCGCCGCCGATTAAAAGTGCGGTGCCAGAATAGAACGCATCCCAGAGTCAGTTAAGCACCCGATAATCCATTTTTTTTTTGAGATCGGCTTCCGGCGTGCATTTAGTCGCTGACGTTTGTTCCCGGCCCTCCTTCGTGCTGCACTTTAGTAGTTGTGAGAGTTGCGTTCCGCAGCAGCCTGGAAAAGATTCTGGAAAAGATTCTTGACAGGCTGCGTTTTGATGTGATAAACCGGCCGGTCGTAAGTGGTCCGCTTTTCAGACCGGACATGGACTCATTCGCAAGTCTAGAAATCTTTCGGTTCGTGGCCCGAACAAACAAGGCAGCGCGCGGCATCCACGTGTCTTGCGGGCAGGCCCGTTGTGCAAATCATTCCGGGAGAGGAAACACATGCGCTCGCTAACAACATTTTTCGTGCTTCTGGTCGTTTTCATGGCGCCAGGTTCGCTCGCCCATGCTCAAACCACGGAACCGGCGAGCAATACCGGCGGACCGTCCTCTGCAAGCGCCACTAAGGAAGAAGTCAACCAGTTGCGCAGCGAGGTGGCAGCGCAGCGCAAGACCATCGAGGAACTGAAGGCTTTGGTGGAGAAACTGGCGGAGGGGAAGGGCTTGGCGACTGAGCATAGCTCCGCTCAGATTCGGCCGGTGGCGGAGGCTACTCCGATGGAAGCCAATTCGCAGCCGGTAGATGCCACCGGCGACGGCACGGTTCATCTGATGAACGCGGTTCTCGTGCAGCCCAACCCCGTGGAGGCGGCGCTCGCGGAACAAGCTCCGCCGGCGGCTGCTCCGAAGAAGGATGCTCCGCTGACAGCAGGATGGAACGGCGAGCACTTTTTCATCAGAAGCCCCGACGGACAGTTCAGCATCAGCCCTTACGGCTACGTGAACACCGATTACCGCGCCTACAAGGGCGACGGCGCCCCCGCCGACACGTTTCTCGTGCGCCGCGCTCGCTTCGGTTTTCAAGGAAGCTATGGTTCTCACTTCGACTTCGCCTTGCTCACGGACGCTGCCGCGACGGCGGGCTCGGTCGTGCGCGATGTGTACCTCAACGTAAGAATCAAGCCTGAATTCCAATTTCAGGCGGGCCAGTTCAAGGTGCCCTTCGCGCAGGAAACCGGAGTCGGCGCCACCAACCTGGACTTCGTAGAACGGGGATTCCAGGCGATGTTGTACCCATCGGCGGCCTCGGCGTACCGCAGCCCCGGCGTAGCCATTCATGGAGACATTGACGGTGGCGTCATGCAGTACTGGGTGGGAGCGTTTAACGGCAAGGGATATGCCCTGGCCAACACCACCAATCAGGCCGAAGTCATTGGGCGGCTCCGCTTCTACCCGTGGCGCAAATCCAAGAACGACTGGCTCAAGCAGTTTACCTTTGGCGGATCCATTGACCGTGCACGTTCGCAGGGGCTTACCCATGATCAAAGCTTCAGCGGCGCGCTGCCGGATGCTGCTTACAACTTCTTTCCGCAGTTTGCCATTAACGGACCCATCTCACGCTACAACGGTGAGTTCACTTACATCAAGAGTCGATTCGCTCTGCGTGGCGAATACGATCAACTCATGCAGGCCCGCAACAATGTCGGCTCCGAGCAGGTGGGGGGGCTGGGCTTCCTGAGTCTTCCGCAAATCAAAGCCAAGGCCTATGACATCAGCGCAACTTACTTGCTGACGGGAGAGAAGCGGCCGGAAAACGGCACACCCCGGGTCAATCGTCCGATGTTCGGCCCTGACACTCCCGGCGGCAAGGGACGTGGATTGGGAGCGTGGGAAGTTGCTTTCCGGGTCACTGGCATCCACGCCAACGAACCGGGCGTGGACCTTGAGAACTATTACACGAAGGGCTTTGTGCCCACGTTTAATTTCCACACCACCGAGTACACGATGGGGCTTAACTGGTATCCCAATTATTGGGTCCGGTACATGGTCAATTTGAACATTGATCAGTTGAAGGACCCCAGTCTGATTGGCGCGGTGCCGCAGAACTACTATGTGTTCTTGCAGCGCTTACAGTTCAGGTTCTAAAGTCTCCCCGCTCGGGTGTCCGTTGCGGATGGACTGGTCAACAAGTTGGTACCGCCAGGGCTGGTGGCAATGGCTCTGAAAGGAAAATCGCAGGAGGGAATTCGATGAGACCGAGGATTCTGCTTACTATTTTTGTCACCGCCCTGTTTGTCATCCTGAGCGGCTGCGGAAGTGTTTCAAATTGCCCGATTTGCGGCACCACCAAGGGTGGCAGTTACGGCGTCATCGACGTTATCCCCGTGCCGGAACACAATCCTACCGGCGAGCCCGGCGGACCGTTTAACTCCTTCGACATCAGCTGGATCGCGAAACCGCCCAGCGGCTCGGGGCACAATTTGTTCTACGTCTCGGATCGCATCGGCTTGGCCGTCGTAGTGGTCGACACGAACACCAACATCGCTGTGAATGCGATTCAAGGGGTCAACGCGGTCACGGACGCTGGCAACGGGGCCAGTCTCTGCGACCCCAGCATCCCGCCCATCGCCGATGTGTTTGGCAACTTCACCCGCTTCGGGTGTAGGAATGCTCCATTTCATCTTATTTCAGGCTTCGGAACCAACGGCAAGTTTGGGGGATTTCCGGGCGCGCAGTGCTGCGCTTCGCGCTCCAACGGCGTGAATCCAATGTCCGGTCCAGATGGTCTTGAGGTGAGTGATGACGGCAAGCTCTTGTTCGTCGGCAATGGCAGCGCTTCGGTCGTAGTCTTCGATTTGACTACGATGGACCTGACCCAGAATCCGCCCACAGCACCCACTGTGGTGGCGGCCATACCGACTGGTGTTTCGGCTGACTATGACGGTCCGCTGGGCATCGCTCCCTGCGTTGCCTCGTGGAACGGCGAAGCGGGTTCCGCTGCCGATTGCGGAGATGACCGCGCCGACGAAATGGCATACGACACTACGCATCAGGTTCTCGCAATTATCAACGGTGATCCAGGGTTGCCGTTCGTAACGTTTATCAATATGGCGAATATCACGACGACGCACTGCCTGCCGATCGATGGGGGTCTCGCCTATGGCCCGTGGCAAGCCGGGTTCGGTCCCGGCGACTATGGAATTAACTATCCGTTCCAGGGATCGAATACGACTTGGGTGCCGCAAGATCCGGCTGCTCATTTCAACCCACCCAGTTGCATCCTGGGGCAAATCTACTACGACGGTGCAGGCGGCGTGGCTTCCGGAGGACTCGGACTTAATAACCCGCCCGTTCAGGTTGACACCGTCGGGGGCACGTTCCCATGCCCGGATCCGTCCAATCCGCAGACCTTCGGAGGCGTTTCAGGGTCGGTAAACTCGCTGGTCCCGGGCGTAGGCACAACACCGAGTGGCGTGCATTACAGCATTCCTTGCCACCACGGCCCTCTCGTCGACCAAGGCCCACTCTCCGACCAAATAGCGGGGACTTTTTGTAGTCAAACCGCCCCAAGTAGTAACTGTGCTGGCGCCATAGCACCGGCCGGTTTGGGAGGCATGGCTTGGAATCCCAGCAACGGTCACTTGCTGCTGGCGAATGAGAATTCCATCGGCATCACCAGCATTGGAAGCATCGATGAAATCGATCCCCAGCTCACGGACACTACCTGCGGCGGGGTCTCCTGTGGGCCGGTGGTGGTCAACAGCTACGTGATGCCGAATTGCATGCCGACCAGCATCGTTAAGGGCCCGGGTAACAAATTCCTCGTGGGCTGCGCGGACCATGATGGCGAGGCATTTCCCACCAACGAGTACGTGGTTGATTTCACGCCGGGCAACACCATCAGCTGCATGACGCCGTTGAGCAACTGCACGGAAATCACGACTGTCGGAGGCGTGGACGAGACTTGGTACAACGCCGGCGACAACAAGTACTACCTGGCAGCCAGAGATATGCCCAATGGCCCAGTCATGGGCGTCATTGATGCAGCAACTAACACTTGGCTCGAAAACGTTACGACCGGCGCCAATTCACACAGCATCGCAGTCGATCCCAGCACTAACCACGCGTTTGTTCCCCTCCAGGCCGGGGGACAATGCACGACGCAGAGCAGCAATGGTTGCGTCGGTGTCTATGCTCAACAGTGAGCCCGAACTCAGATGGGTCGAGTGCGCACCGATGCGTCCGAGAGGAGCTCGGAGCGCGTGAGCGGCTAGCGGTGCGGGACGAGCGAACGTGATATATTCGCCCTAGACGCGCTCCGCATACGACAGGTTTCGAGTGCGGCTGGGTGAAGTGAGCGTCAGTGAAGTGATCTATGGAGAACTTTCGTAGAGCAGTGGTGCAGAGTTGTGTACTGGTTTGTTCGATTCTGATCGCGCTGGCCAGCGCCGGCGAGCAACCGGCGCCAAAACCCACCGACGTCCCGGCAACCGTAATCGCCCACTTGCCTTTGCCACAGGCAACCGGAAGTCAAATGCTGCTGCAGAAGGAGCACGCAAAACAATACCTGTATGTGCAACAGGCAGGCAAACAAGGCTTCATGATCGTGGATGTCACCAAGCCCGAGAAGCCGAGCCTTTTGAAGCGAACCGCGGAATCGAATCAGTCGACGGCGGGAAACCTGCAGATGGTTAGCCCCGATGTCGCCATCGCCGAAGCTCCGGAAAAAACAGCGGCGACATTGACCAGCAGCAACCGTCCCACCGAAACCGTTCGTGTGCTCGACTTGAGCGACCCGCGTAATCCAAAGACGCTGGAGACATTTGACAAAGTCACCAGCCTTCTTCCGGACGGCGGCCACGGCTTGATCTACCTCACCAACAACGAAGGCTTGTGGATTCTCCGCTACAATCGCCCGTCCCCGCTGGAGCCCGCCAAGAAAAAGGCACCCTGCGACTCTGAAACCGCAATCATGGCCATGCCGCCAGACTGCGACTAAGGCCTAGTCCAGAACCAAACCGAACCTCGTCGAAAACCTGCTGCTGAAGACTCAGCGCACCGAGCACTCCTTCTGGAGGGTCTTGATCGAGGTGATGGTCAACGTCACCGAGGATGGAGCTCCCGTTCGGGTTAAGGAATCGGAGCTGGTCATCATCGACGGTGACTCCGTCCCGATTACTTCAACTCGTTGTCCCAGGTACTGGCGGAGCCTTATTTTGCCCGTAGCCTGCAGTTCGTAAGTCATGCCGGGGTCTTGCTTGATCAGTACGTAATCGCCGCTGGATCTGCTGACGCAGCCTTGTATGGTTACCTGTCCTTTGGAATCTTTCGAGTTCTGCTGGCTTGTGTTGCCGGGATTGCTGTTTTGTGCCAGGAGAAAACTGCCTGAAAGCAGCAGAGCGAAGCAAATCTTTTTCATGGAGATTCTCCTCTCACAGAATGGGATGGCAACGCCCTTGCGCCGGTTGCATTTAATCTGGGGCGAGAGGGATTACTTGACGTGAGTTTCCTGATAGTGCAGTTCCTTCCATTGCCCGGAGCGCTTCACCCAGAGTTCGGTGATGTATACCCGTGAGTAGCGGACTTGCGCCTTGGGCGGAAACTGCATGGTGCTTTCGTAGATGACCAGGGTGGCATCCGGCCCCAGCGGAATCACTTTGAGTCCCCATAGCGTGTAGTTGTAGACGTTCGTCTCTTCCAGTTCGTTTATAGCTTGAATCTTATTCCGTTCGCCCCGGCCATCGACTTCGACGCCCTGATAGTCGTCGGCCAGCAATTCGGCGTAAGCTTTCTTGTCCTTGTTCTTCAGCGCCTCCCATTCGACTTTGATCTTCGATTCGAACATATCCTTCAGAGCCGAGTCGGCGGAGCCGCTGCTCGATGGCGGTTTCTCGCCGGCCTTCGGCGGAGTGGCTGGTGGTTGCGCCAGGGCGAGCGATATCAGGGTCACAGTACAAGCGAAGACGTAGCAAACTCGCATGAGTCCTCCGAAGCGAAATACGGCGAATCAAGTCAGGTGCGCGCGAGGTCCGGCGCAGCAGAAGCTTAGTCCAAATCTTTGACTTTTTTTCTCAACGCTGCGAGCAGTGGCGAAGGCAGATCGGCGTAGCCTTCCTGGACGGCAAACTGCTGGCCACCCGAGTATATCCAATCCAAGAGATTGCTTAATGCAGCGGCACGAGCAGAATCCGGCGACGAGGTCCGCAGGTAAATCCAGCTGAAACTGGTGATGGGAAAAGAGTCAGCTCCGGGTGTGTCGATCAACGAGGCGGAGAAATTCTTCCAGCCGGGCGACTCCGCGGCCTGGCATGCCGCGGTTATGCTCTCGGTAGAGGCTCTGACAAACTTACCGGAGCGATTGAGCACGGCGGCTTGGGGGATATTGTTCTTCACCGCATATTGAAACTCCACGTAGCCGATAGAGCCGGGGTTGTTCTTCACCTTGTCCGCCATATCGGAACTGCGTTCGGCCGGCTCGCCAACCGGCCACTTGGGGGAAGGGGTGATTCCAACCTGAGCGCGAAACTTCGGACTCGCCTTGGAGAGAAAGTCGGAGAAGACGTAGTTGGATCCCTTTCCCGCGGGGCGGTTGACCACCTGGATGGGAAGATTGGGCAGAGCGACCTCTGGATTGAGCTTCGCGATTGGTGGCGCATTCCACGTCTTTATTTCGCCGAGAAAGATTCCGGCCAACACTTCCCCGGAAAGACGAAGCTCCTGCCGCGCTTCGGGAAGATTGTAGATGGGAACGATGGCGATGAGCACGACCGGCAGTTCAATCAGACTGCCCTCTTTGCGCTCCTTATCGGTAAGCTGAGCTTCTCCGGCGGCAAAATCTCCCGCGCCATGTGAGATCTGCTTGATGCCTTCACTGGTGCCGACCGTGAGGTAGCGCATCTGGAGGCTGGGGTTGCGTTTGCCGTACTCCTGTGCCCAGCGACCATAAAGAGGCGTCGGGACACTCGATCCGGATCCCACCAGGACAAGCGTGTTTTGGGCCTGGGCAGGAGCGCCGGACAGCCCGAGAGTAAGAAGAGACAACAGCCAGAAATGCGAGAACAAACTGTGGTTGGAATGTCGCTGCGCAATGTCCGATGCCGAAAAACTTGCTCGTCCGTTCATCGTGTTCCTCCTGATTGTGGCTGGATTACGTCAAACGAACTGATCCTCCTGACCACGGGAGTACTGAAGCTAGCTGCCGTCTGTAAGATATACCACCGCTCCGGGCGAACCCACAGGGCCAGGTGGCGGGTGGCTGTTGTCATACTAGGAACGTTCCCAACCGAGTCCCCAAGCTGCGCTGAACCCATCGCAGCGGTCACGTCGGTGTCCACCTTGACTTCCCCTAACCCGTGCGCCAATCTTGAACCATGGCACTCACAGACAAAGAATTGCTGGACTACTCAGCCGAACACCTGATGCACGAACTCAGCATGCTCTGGGAACTTGGAGAAGCGCTTCCGGACCGTCCGCCCGGAACTGAGACGTCCGCGCTACTCGAATCGTTCGCCGTCCATCTGAGGAATCTGATCGAGTTCTTCTTCTTCGCTAAGAAAGGAGCGTACGTCAGGGCCCAAGACTTTTTCGAGGATCCAACCGACTGGCCGCTTCCCCAGCTGACGCCCGACCTGAAGAGGATCCTCCAGCGAGCGAACAACGAGGTTAGCCACCTCACCGAAAGTCGAATTAGCGGCAATCCGCCAAGCAAGGGGTGGGACACCGCCACGATGGTCAAACAGATCGAGATCGTCGCAAGAAGGTTTGCACTGAAGGCGTCTGGAAAGAGGCTTGAACCCAAAGTCCGCGAATTCCTGGGGCTGCCGAGCAAGGAGATGCGAATCTGGATAGGCAATAACGTCTCCCACTCAAACATCGCCGTGCAGGATACGACGTCGACCTACACCAGTGCGCTCAGCTGCGCTGCATCAACAGCCACCGTCATCACCACCAGGCGGCAACCATAGCGATCTGCCGGAGCACGTCGCGCGCCAGCAAAAAGCGCTGGCACGCGCCGTGCAACGCAGCCGCATCGCCCGCGCGGAATTTCAGAAGTAGCACCAACACCAACCACAAAAGCAACTCCAACCGCCGCCCCAACCCGCGGATAGCTCCGGTACTCGTCGGTCGCTGCGCGCTCTCCTCGCACCGGCACACAAAGGGAGGACGCGCTTTTCGGCATGGTCCGCTTCGCCCCGCACCCCGGCGCTCCAATATTTGTTTGGATTGACACCCGCCGCATCAACACGCAAAAAACCCCCACCCCCCACCCCACCGCGCGCCAGCGCGGGAAAGCGAGAAGACACCCCACCCAGCCGCGGATCCGTGCCACACTGCAAGCAACGGGCCGTCCGTCCCCGGCGCACGGCGGTGGAGCTATACCGGAAGCGCGAACAATATCCAGCCCGCCGCGATCGCGACGCACTGAGTTCCGGACCCACCGCCAGCGCCCGCCAAACGACCGTGCGCCAGCCCGCGCCGCTCAGCGCAAAAAGTGATAGCCT
>DATFZT010000029.1:0-3552 GCA_035314185.1 Terriglobales bacterium | reverse complement strand
ACCCGCATAGATCTCAGAAGGAGTGACCGACGAATCCACCAGCAACGCATTTACAGGAGCATCTGGCAGCTCTGCTACTCCCGTCCCCGTCCAGTCCGTCCAACTCGCGCCCGCGTTCGTAGTCTGCCAAACGTGCGATGTCGGAAACCCCACCGTGCTGAATCCCATGATCCCGACATATGCCGTCTTGCCGGTTGCATCCGACGCGTCCATTGCGACCGACGAAATCGCATACCCGTTAGCATTCACATTCTGGGTTTCGTTCTGCGTAACGTTCGACATCGCGGTGACGCCGGCATCGGTCGCAACCCAAACTTCTCCGCCAGGCGATCCGCTTAGCGGCCCATATCCGTTCGTCACCGCGTACACCACCGAAGAGTAGCCATTCGGCGCCTTGCCGCCCGCCGCCAGCCCATTCACCAGGTTGATCTCATCGCCCGTGCACACGCCCGTCCCCAGCGTCTCAAAGTCATTGCTAAGTTGCAGCGGAGCCGTTCCGCTGGTAGTGATCTGCCACACCCGGCAGGTTCCCACCAGCATTTCACTGGTATTCTGCGGGTCCAGAATATAAGGAGTATTGAATGCCCCCTGATCTCCACCCAGACTGTCCGGCCCGACGACTTGAAGAAATCCATTGTCGTCGCAGTTCGTTCCCAGCTCGCACTTCAGAATCGCGAGGTAAGGATTCGCTGCAAACCACTCGTCAGTACTGGCAGGATTGATCGCCGTAAACCCGCCATCCCCACCGAGCGCGTTCTGCCAGGTGCTGTTCTCGGTCGCGGTGCTGGTCTTCGGTGAGCCGTTACCGTGCGTTCCCCCTAGAAGAATGTCCGCGTTGGTAGGGTGCAGCGAAACCGAAACGAATTCCGTCATTGAGCCCAGGGTCGCGCTCAGGCTGTCAAACTGATTCGTCCCTGAGCAACTTCCCGTGTCCAGCCCGGAATAGCCATCGAGCGTCCGGCTGATTCCGCCATCGTGCGCGAAATAGCCGGGCGTGGTTTCGCCGACCACCATGAACGCGATTCCGTGCTGATCCGGATGCACATGCGCCGGCGCCGCCAGCGGGCTGCACCCATAGGCGTGCGTCAGATTGATCCAGTCGCCCTGGGTGCAGGTTGTGCCCCCCGCTAACGTGCACTTGTAAAGATTCACCGCACCCGCGTAGACGTCCGTTAGCGCAGCCGCGTTGGGGATAGCGGCCAGCGCCAGGTTGTACCAACCCTGCTCCACTCCGCAGCCGCTGTCGGGGCCAAACGCGCTGTCACCGCAGTTGGTGATGCCGTTATCGGGAATCTGCGTCCAACCCGCGCCGCCGTTCCCAGTTCCGCCATTCAACGTCTGCCAGATGCCCTCGTCCACGGCCACTGGATTGCCATAGCTGTCCGGCTGCACGTCGACAACCCACGCATACATCTCGCTGCGTCCCGGCACCACCGCGAACTCACCGCGATAAATCAGGCAAGTCGTGGCGTTCGAACCCGTCGGGCAATTCGCGGATGCAAGGCCCACTCCCGGTTGCAGAGGCAGCGGCGTGAAGTTCTGGCCATCCGTCGATGAGTACAGCCCATGCCGCCGGATAGAGGCATAGAAGGTCCCGCCAGGTCCTTGGTTAGGGTTGTAAATCACCGCCGAAGCCGAGGCCGGAACCGAACCGTCCGTAAGGGTCGCGCGGCTCCACGTCGCTCCCGCGTTCGTCGAAAAGTAAAGTCCGCGCACCGTTGAATTTCCATCCTCTTCCGGACCAAGGCACGGGCTATTGCCCCCCGCCGCCGTCGCTTCCAGGCCAAGGCACACGCCGTTGTCGCCCGCCGTCGCCGCCACCACCACGTTTGGATTCGCCGTGCTGAAGGCAATCTTGCTGAATCCGATGCCGAGAAACGACTGGTCCTGGTTCGGAGCTTGTCCAATCCCGGTAATCTGCGTCCACGTCAAACCTCCATCTGTCGAAAGCAGAATTCCCAGTCCGTAATAAGAATCGGCCGAGTTGTTCGTCTCCCCGGTTCCGACCACAATGACGTTGCTGCTTCCCGGCTGCAAAGCAATCGCGCCCACCGCCAACGTAGGCTCATCGTCAATCAGAGCCTGCCACGTGACCAACGCAGGATTGGAATTCTGATTCCCCGCATTGGTCGATTTCCAGAGTCCGCCATAAGCCCCGCCCAGAAGCACCGTGTTTCCGCTCGTGTCCGCCGGATCGATCACCACCGAAGTAGCGCGCCCCGAAACCCAGTTGTAATCCTGCGCTCCGTCTCCGGTAGCATCGGAAGCCAGCGGAGCCGGTCCCAGCGGCACCCAAGTTGTAGACCCCGAAATAGTATCGGGTGCCCCACTCATCGCGTTCTTTGCGATGAGTGGGTGCGTGGAGGACGACGCGGCCGAGGACGAACTAGCCGCAGCCGCACGTTGCGCCCGCAAAGCCATCTTCCGCCGGTAAGCCCGTAGCCGCAGCCGAGCCGCCGACTCTCTCCCAGGCACCGTCCGCCCCCGCAGATTCCAGTTCCATTTCAGCCCCAGTCCACGGGTAGAGACGGGGCTTGCCCCGTCTAGCCCTCCACGCTTCGGAGAAGATGAATACCCCGCCTTCTTCTCCACCTCCTGACCAAACGCGCTGCCCGAAACCCCGCACCGGAAAAGAAAAACGATAGAGAAAGAGAAACAGAGGAAGATAATGATCAGAACGAAACTGAAACGAAGCGAACGCAAACCATGGCAGGCCATAAATTGAAACGCCACTGGCGCACCGGCACCGCCGAGCGCACCACTAGAGTCTCAACCATTAAGAGAAGAATTCCACGTCCTCGAAAGTCCCCCCGTCCTTGGTAGCCAATCCTCTGAAAAGCCAAAGCTATAGAGCCAAGACCTGCGGCCTGCCACCTGACACCTGCCCTCCAACATCCGCTATACTAGTCAGGCATGTCCGTGATCAAAAACATCGGAGCCATCGCCCAGGGGATGACCATCACCTTCAAGGAGATGTTTCAGCCCACCATCGTCGAGAACTATCCCGACGGCGACGGTCCCCTGAAAGGCGCGAAGTTCCAGGAACGCTTTCGCGGCATGCACGTGTTGCAGCGCGACGAAAACGGTCTGGAAAAATGTGTGGCCTGTTTCCTCTGTGCCGCCGCGTGCCCCTCCAACTGCATCTACATAGAGGCCGCGGAAAACACTGCTGAAACCAGAGTCTCAGGCGCCGAGCGCTACGCCCGTGTCTACAACATCGATTACAATCGATGTATATTTTGCGGATATTGTGTGGAGGCGTGCCCGACCGATGCGATCACCCACGGCCATGGATTCGAGCTGGCCAGTTTCAATGCGAGCAATCTGATTTACCGGAAAGAGCAGATGCTGGCCCCGGCTCCAGCGCATATGGGAGCCAATCAGGTGTTTGCGCAATCGGAAACGGACGCAGGCGTGAAGGGGAGCTAGCAAACTTAGAGATTTTCCACCAAACGCCGGTCCCCCGCGGGACCGGCGTTCTTGTATAGAGAGCCGCGAAGCGGCGGAACAGGAAAGCCCGGCACGTAAGTGCCGGGACGGCGGAAGTGGGAC
>DATFZT010000028.1:0-46520 GCA_035314185.1 Terriglobales bacterium | reverse complement strand
GTTGCCACCTCTTTGCTGATGGCCGCGATCCTCTTGGTCGGAATTGTTGGTTATACGCAACTGCCGGTCTCCGCCTTGCCGGAAGTCGACTATCCGACTATTCAGGTACTCACGTTTTATCCCGGAGCAAGCCCGACGGTGATGGCGACGACGGTGACGGCGCCACTGGAGCGCCAATTCGGCCAACTGCAGGGTTTGAGCCAGATGACCTCCACCAGTTCCGGCGGAACTTCCGTTATTGTGCTGCAGTTCAACCTCACTCTGAATATTGATGTAGCCGAGGAAGAAGTGCAGTCTGCCATCAACGCGTCGCAGAGTCTGTTGCCATCCATTCTGCCCGCGCCGCCTATCTACAGTAAGACGAATCCAGCCGATGCTCCTGTGCTTACGCTGGCGATCACCTCAAGTTCCATGCCGCTTTCTCAGGTCGAGGATCTGGTGGACACGCGCCTTGCGCCCAAGATCTCGCAGCTCAACGGGGTCGGCCTGGTCACCATCAGCGGCGGCCAAAAGCCCGCCGTCCGGATTCAAGCCAACCCTACGGCTCTGTCGTCCTACGGCATTAACCTCGAAGACTTGCGCGCGGCGCTGACCCAGGCCAGTGTGAACGCCGCTAAGGGGAACTTCGACGGCCCGCGCCAGGACTACCAGATCGACGCCAACGATCAACTGGTCACCAGCGATGACTATCGGAAGGTTGTCATTGCCTACCGTAACGGTGCGCCGGTGATGCTGACCGATGTGGCACAAATCGTGAATGGCGTCGAGAACAGTAATCAGGCAGCGTGGATGAACCAGACTCCCGCGGTCATCCTCAACGTGCAACGCCAGCCCGGAGCCAACACCATCAGCGTGGTCAAAGGCATCAAGGTCCTGCTGCCGCAGCTTGAGGCGAATCTGCCCACGGGCATTCAGGTGACCACGCTCACCGATCTCACGACCGCCATCGAAGCTTCGGTTTCCGATGTTGAGTTCGAATTGCTGTTGACCGTCGGACTCGTTGTGCTGGTCATCTTCCTCTTCTTACGGAGTGTTTACGCCACCATCATCCCGGCCGTGGCTGTGCCGCTGTCACTAGTCGGCACTTTTGCGGCGATGTATATCCTTGGCTACAGCCTGGATAACCTGTCGCTAATGGCGCTGACTATCTCCACGGGTTTTGTGGTGGACGACGCCATCGTGATGATCGAGAACATCGCGCGCTACATCGAAGCGGGCGATCCACCCATGGAAGCGGCGCTCAAGGGTGCGGAGCAAATTGGCTTCACCATTCTCTCGCTGACCGTGTCGCTCATTGCTGTACTGATTCCGCTGTTATTTATGGGCGACGTGGTGGGGCGGTTGTTCCGCGAATTTGCCGTGACCCTGGCCGTCACCATCGTCATTTCAGCAGTGGTCTCGCTTACCCTGACGCCCATGATGAGTGCGCGTATTCTGCGGCATAACCCAAAAGAGCAGCAAGGACGCATCTATCGATTCACCGAGCGCGCCTTCGAGGGGATGATCGCGTTCTATGGCCGCACGCTGAAAGTTGTCTTGCGATTCCAGACGATTACGCTGCTGGTCGCTGTGTCCACCCTGCTGCTTACGGTTTTCCTTTACATCATCATCCCCAAAGGGTTTTTTCCGGTGCAGGATACGGGCGTCATTCAGGGCATCTCGCAAGCGCCGCAGACGATTGGCTCAACGGCCATGGCAGAGAAGCAGCAGGAGCTTACCAAGGCAATTCTGGATGACCCGGCGGTGGACAGCGTCTCGTCGTTTATCGGCGCCGATGGCACGAACACCACCATCAACAGCGGCAGAATGTCGATCAATTTAAAGCCGCTCGACCAGCGCAAGATCAGCGCGTCAGACCTGATCCGCAGGCTCAACACCAGAGCGGCCCAGGTTCAGGGAATCCAGTTGTTTATGCAGCCGGTGCAGAACATTACCGTGGACGATCGAGTGAGTCGCACGCAATACCAGTACACGCTCGAAGATCCCGATGCCAATGAACTCAACGACTGGACCAACCGTTTCGTCGGCCGGCTAAAGCAGTTGCCGGAACTGGAAGACGTCGCCACCGATCAACAACTGGGTGGACTGGCCGTAACTCTGGTGATCGACCGGGTCACCGCCTCGCGACTGGGCATCGCGCCCACGACCATCGATAACACTCTGTACGATGCTTTCGGTCAGCGGCAGATCAGCACCATGTATACGCAGGTGAATCAGTACCACGTTGTGCTGGAGAGTGCACCGCAATTTCAGAAGGACCCGAACAAGCTGAACCATCTCTACATCCAGTCCAATGCGTCTTCCGGCGCAAGCGGTACCGGAGCCTCTTCCTCTTTCGCGTCGTCGGGTTCATCCTCCGCGGGGTCGAATGCGGCAACCGGTTCCGCACTCTACACTCCATCGGCAAACACCCTTGCTCCTCCTGTGAACGCGCTTTCGCCGAGCGCTTCGTCGTCGAGCACGGGAGCAAACTCTGCCGGCGCCACCAGTTCGGCCATGAGCAATGCCGTGCCGCTGAGCGCTTTCTCGCATTTTGAACAGACGACAGAGCCGCTCGCCATTACTCACCAGGGCCAATTTCCGGCCATCACCGTGTCGTTCAATCTCGCGCCCAATGCCGCTCTGGGTGAGGCGATTACGGCGGTCGACAAAGTGCAGAAAGACATGCACATGCCTCCAAGTCTGCAGGCCGGTTTTCAAGGTACGGCGGAATCATTCACCGCTTCGCTGGCCAATGAGCCGTTGCTCATTCTGGCCGCGCTGGTCACGGTGTACATCGTGCTTGGAGTTTTGTATGAGAGCTTTGTCCACCCGATTACCATTCTGTCCACCCTGCCGTCAGCGGGCGTGGGCGCTTTCCTCGCACTGCTTATCTTTCGTCAGGATTTAAGCGTGGTGGCGATCATCGGCATAGTTCTGCTGATCGGTATCGTGAAAAAGAACGGCATTATGATGGTCGACTTCGCGCTGGAAGGCGAGCGCAAACACGGGAAGAACGCGACCGATGCAATTTACGAAGCCTGCCTGCTCCGCTTCCGCCCCATTATGATGACCACCATGGCCGCGCTGTTGGCGGGACTGCCGCTGGCGCTGGGAACCGGTTTCGGTTCCGAGTTGCGTCGACCGCTGGGCATCGCCATGGTGGGCGGACTGCTGCTGAGCCAGGTGCTCACGCTTTACACCACGCCCGTCATCTACATCTTCTTTGACAATCTGGCGCAGCGCTTTGGGCACAAATCGACGCAGCCGGAAACCGGAGGCGCAGAACTGGCAGGGCCGGCATGATCATCTCCGCACCTTTCATTCGCCGGCCAGTGGCTACGACGCTGCTCACGGTGGCGATTGCTATTGCCGGGGCGATTGCGTTTGAGGTGCTGCCGGTGGCGCCGCTGCCCGAGGTCGACTTCCCAACTATTTCGGTCAGCGCGGGCTTGCCGGGGGCCAGCGCCGACATTATGGCGTCATCCGTCGCCACTCCCCTGGAGCGGCAACTCGGCCATATTGCGGGGGTGACGGAGATGACCTCCGCCAGCACGCTCGGCAGCACCGGAATCACTATTCAGTTTGACCTCAGCCGCGACATTGACGGCGCGGCGCGCGATGTGGAAGCGGCCATCAACGCGGCGCGAACCTATCTGCCCGCCAACCTGCCCGGCAATCCTACCTACCGCAAGGTCAATCCCGCCGATTCGCCGATCATGATTCTCGGCCTTACCTCCGACAAGTATGGTCCCGATAAAATGTATGACGAAGCCTCGACCGTCCTAGCGCAAAAGCTGTCGCAGATACAGGGCGTAGGGCAAGTCTCGGTTGGAGGTGGCGCGTTGCCGTCCGTGCGGGTGGACGCGAATCCCACGCAATTGGCTGGCTATGGACTTACCCTGGCGAATTTGCAGTCCGTGCTGAGCCTGCAGAACGCCGATCTGGCCAAGGGCCAAATCACAGATGGCGTGGTGAGCGAGGACATCCTTGCCAACGACCAGATTTCGCACGCGGCCGACTACAAGCCGCTCGTCGTCGGATATAAGAACGGAGCGGCTATCCGCCTCTCCGATGTTGCTGAGGTGACAGACTCGGTGCAGAACGTCCGCGCTGCTGGCTATTTGAACGGCAAGCGCTCGGTGACAGTCATCATTTTCCGCCAGCCCGGCGCCAACATTATTAACACGGTCGACCGCGTCCGCGCACAACTTCCGTTTATCCAGGCAACCATTCCGCTCGGCATCGACACCACCATCGTTCTCGATCGCACCACCACCATCCGCGCTTCGGTCAGTGACGTCGAGCGGACACTGCTCATTTCCATCGGCCTCGTCATCGTCGTGGTGTTTGTCTTCCTGCGCAACGGCCGCGCCACGCTCATCCCCGCGGTCGCGGTGCCGGTCTCGCTGGTCGGTACGTTCGCAGTGATGTATCTGTTCGGCTATACCCTGGACAACCTCTCGCTGATGGCCATGACCATAGCCACGGGATTTGTGGTCGACGATGCCATCGTGGTGATGGAGAACATCGCGCGCCACCTGGAAAACGGCATGGAGCCCTTTGCCGCAGCGCTGAAGGGCGCGGAAGAAATTGGTTTCACGGTGTTCAGCATCAGCGTTTCGCTCATTGCCGTCTTTATCCCCCTGCTTATGATGGGCGGAATCGTGGGCCGTCTCTTCCGTGAATTTGCCGTCACTCTCTCGACGGCCGTTTTCGTGTCGATGCTCATCTCGCTGACCACGACGCCGATGATGTGTGCCTACCTGTTGAAGAACGAGCGCGCGGAAAAACATGGCCGCATCTACACGGCGAGCGAAAAATTCTTTGACTGGGTGCTGTCGCTATATCGAGGCAGTCTGCATTGGGTTCTCGACCACCCGGCCCTCACCCTCGTCGTACTCTTCGTCACCATTGCGCTCAATGTGGTGCTGATCGTCAAAATACCCAAGGGATTTTTCCCGACGGAGGACACCGGATCGATCACCGGCAGCGTGCGCGGGCCGCAGGATTCATCCTTCGCGGCGATGAACGACTCCATCCAGCAGATCGGCCGCGTGATCAAGAACGATCCTGCGGTCGATAATGTGATTGCGTTTACCGGCGGCGGCGGGGCCACCAATGGCGGTTCCCTCTACATTGCGCTCAAACCACTGGCGGAGCGCAAGGTCAGTGCGGCTCAGATCATCGATCGCCTGCGCCCCCAATTGAACCGTTTGCCGGTAGCGTCCGCGTTTCTTCAGGCCGTGCAAGATCTCCGCATTGGCGGCCGGTCCAGTAATGCGATGTACCAGTACACGATCCAATCGGACACCGTGCAGGATCTTTCCCACTGGGCGCCGATCATTCTGGATGCGATGAAGCACTTACCCGGTCTGCAGGACGTGAGCTCAGACCAGCAGAATGGCGGTCTGGATGAGCTGATGACCTATGATCGCGTCACCGCGGCCAAGCTCGGCCTTACTACACAACAACTGGACTCGGCGTTATACGGCGCATTCGGACAATCGGAAGTGTCCATCATCTACACCCAGTTAAATCAGTATTACGTGGTGCTCGAAGTTGCTCCCCAGTATTGGCAAAGCCCGGAGGGGCTGAAAGACATCTACCTGCATTCTTCGGGCGGCAGCGGCGGTAATATTCCGCTGCTCGCGGTGGCCAAGGGCCAAGCCAACACAACCCCACTGGCCATCAACCATACGGGCTTGTTCCCCTCGGTCACCTTGTCCTTTAACCTCGCGGCAGATAAGTCGTTGAGCGATGCCACGTTGGCTATCACCCAGATGCAAAAACGGCTGGGCACTCCTTCGACGCTGCAAGGCTTTTTTGCGGGCACGCTGCTGGCTTACCAGCAATCTCTGGGTACCGAGCCCGTGCTGATTCTGACGGCGCTGCTGGCGGTTTACATCGTTCTCGGAATTTTGTATGAAAGCCTGGTCCATCCTCTGACCATCATTTCCACGCTGCCGTCGGCTAGTGTGGGCGCGATGCTCGCATTGATGCTCTTTAAACAGGATCTGAACATCATCTCCATCATTGGCATTGTGCTGCTGATCGGAATCGTAAAAAAGAACGCCATCATGATGATCGATTTCGCTCTTCAGGCAGAACGCGAGGAGGGAAAGAACACGACGGATGCGATTTTTGAAGCGTGCATGTTGCGCTTCCGTCCCATTCTGATGACGACCATGGCTGCGTTGTTGGGCGCTCTGCCGCTGGCGCTGGGGACGGGCACGGGCTATGAACTTCGCCGCCCCCTGGGCATCACCATTGTGGGAGGGTTGATCCTGAGCCAGTTGCTCACTCTCTATACAACTCCAGTCGTCTATCTGGCGTTCGACCGGCTGCGGCTACGGATGCAGGGAAAACAGCATGAAATCCTCAACTATGGAGCCGGACCAGTCCCCCACGCTATGGAATAAGAACGGGAGAAGCCAGCTGAAAAGGCTGGCGTCGGCGGTTCAACTCCGTCCCTGGGTACCGTCATTCTTAAGAACTTACTGTTGCAGAGCAGTCCGACGCCGGCGTCGCCTGCCGGGACTGGCCGGAGGCTGCGCCGCCGCGCGACCTTCACTCCGCGAGGATGGTCATCAAGAGCGCCTTCAATTCCTCCGACTCAAATGGCTTTTGTATGAAATAACTGCCCGCCGGCTTTTCCTGATAGTCATTCCACTCCGGCCGGCTGACCGCACCGGACATGTAAAGAACGCGCATGCTTGGTCTTTTCCTGGCGATTTCGTTGGCGGATTCCCACCCCGACTTCCCGCGCATCTTCAGGTCGGTCAACAACAAATCGATTTGTCCACGATGGGAGCGCCCAATGCGGATTGCTGCCTCGGCGTTGGATGCCTCAAGTACTTGGATGTTCATCGATTCCAGAAAATCGCGCAACTGCTCGCGCAGTGCATCCACGTCCTCAACCAGCAGTACGGTCTTCACAGGGGCACCCGTTGCAGAATCTCTATTGCATCAATAACTCTCAACTAGCGCAAACACCGGCTTACGTCAGCGAATCTAAAGGCTCGAAGTGTGGGGATTGAACGCCGAGTGCCGAGAACGCATCGTCCATTGAGAGTACGATTTTCAGCAGCGGGTTCCTGGGCTCTACCGCGATCTCACACAGACGAGATATAGCCAGTCCGAAGACGGCAGGGGCGACCAGACAGCGCGGGCGTTTGGTCGCGTCCAGCATGGCTGGTTCCCGATTTACCAGGTCACGAATCATTTCGGGGGATATGGCGAACTCGGTCACCCCCGAAAGGTCGTAAATAGCAGCGCTGGCATCGGTTGAGGTTGAATACTTTCGAACCTCCCAGTAAAGCGCTCGCGCCAGTTTATCCGTGAGCCGCTCCTCAATTCGGAGCAGCAGAATCTTGTTCTCGTGGTCGAATTTAAATTGGTGTGTCATTGGGGGGCGATGTCTTAATGTATACGGCGTGAACGCAAAGCTCAATTAACGGTGGTCACTCCTGGTTGTTACCGTTGGGAGGCTGCGGGATAAAGCACGGTGTGCTCGGCTGCGGGCTCCATTGGCTTCAAGCGATCTTTTTCTTCTTCTGCTGCTTTGCGTTCAACGAAGTTGGCGGACTTGCCGCAAATTCGCCGGGCTCGGAATCGAGGACCTCCGCTGCTCCTCCATGATCCTCATGGTTGAGCGAACCCGGCTGCGTCCGCCAGTTCAACTCTTCCAGCCGCTTGCGCATCTCGTCTCCGCGGGTCTCATGAGCATCGCAGTGTTCACAGTCGGGACGGTGGATTCTCAGGAGGGAGAACAGGTAGCATCTCAAGTTCACAAACAACCACCTCGCAAGACTGGGTCATTCGCCTCACGGGCTGCCGCGTCCCACAGCTGGGAGCGGCTCTTCGGGGAGGCGGGACGTATTATGCCACAGGAAGAGAGATAAGAGCGGCGTCTCAGTGAAATTGGAGTTGCGTCTCGATGTCGGGATTACGCTCATTGACCGGGGTAGTAAGTCAGGGGCCGGAGAGTGCTCGTTCAGGAGGCTCGATATCGGAATAGCTTTCGGCACTCCGGTCTTAAGAAACTGTCGAAGACAGGAATGTGAAGACCGCCCTTTTCAAGCACGAATTTGCACGAAATGAGGCAGGCGCGCCATTTATATTCCTCAGTGCCGTGCTTCCTGCCGTAACTGATAATGTCTTCCTGGGAAACGCCAAACACCACCGCTCCTATTTTCGACCAGACGCAGGCGCCCGCGCACATAGCACAAGGTTCGTGCGTGGAATACAACACAAAATCCGGCAGATACCGGCCATAGCCGGACGAAACATATTTCAGTGTTTCAAGCTCCACATGCTTGATGGATGAACCCGAAGTTTTTACCCGGTTGCCGGCGGACGCGATCACGACTTCCCGATTTCCAAGAAGCTGCGTGATCACGGCGCCGATGGCATAGTCGCCCCGGTCGCGTGCGCGCTTGGCCTCGGCGATCGCAAGCTGCATGAATTTTTTCTTTGGTTTGTAGGTGTCGGGAATCATTCCCCTATCATTCCACTTTTTTCTCCTCGATGTACAGATGGACGTAGAGATGAGAGCCGCCTTCGCGCTCAACGTCCATCACAATCCTGGAATCCAACGCATGGCATTGCTGCGAAATACCTTCTCGAGGACCGACTGGGGCAGGTTTAATCCGTGCACCGGCTTGCCTTCCACATCAAAGGTCTCGCCGGTTGCCAGGAATTTCCAGTCACGCGCGTAGGTGGACTGCCAGTCTTTCAACACGTCCGGGAAGGTCGCGTCCGGGAGCAAATCGAGATCCGTGCCGTAGAGGACGCGGTCCTGATACTTGATGAGAAACGCGCGCACTTTTTCCGCAGGCATCAGCATCAGGTAATCCATTCTCGCCGCCGTATCGATGGCAAAATTCGGATACTTATCCAGGTGGCGTCCGATGTTGTCGAGATCCCGCTCCATGCTGCCCAGATGAACTCCTACCATGCGTAGTTTGGGATTGTTTGCCAGCACATGATCACGCGCTTCGAGAATCTTCTGTTTGGGCGGGAACCCGGGCCGGTTGGCGACGTACCATTGCGGATTTTCCTGGTAGTACGACCATGAGGGATCGGCCGCATCCGGTGGCCCCCAGGCCACATCGGGCTCGGCCTGGTGTGTCATCAGCGTTTTGCCATGGTTGGCGATGTCCTGGTAGATGGGCTCGAACTTTGGATCATCGGCCATGATGTACTGGCCGCTACTATCCTTGATTTCCATTCCGATGTTCTTCCAGATCTTGACCGCGATGGCTCCCTGTGCGAAGTCGCGGTCGATCTGCTTGATGGCATCGACGCTGAATGATGCACTATCAAACTTGTAGGGATCGAACGTCGTACACAGCGCGATATGGCCACGACTCGACCGTACCAGCGCCTGTGCGTCATCGATCTGCGGCTGCAACTGCTTGCGATAGGGGAGCGTGTCGTCCATCACAAGGATATTCAGCAGTTTCGCGTTCAGCTGCTCGAGCATCTTCTGAAATACGGGATCGGTCTTGAAGACATGAACGTGGACATCAATGGGATGGATCGCTGCGAACGCACGGAGAGCTCTGTCCTCATCACTATCACTGGGCTTTGCTGGAGCAGACGCGGAAGTTGGCGTTTGAGCCGCGCAAGACAGGGCGACCGAGAGAGCTAATACAACTCGAGCGATAGTTCGTGCTGAACCTATCATCTTGGATGCGACTCGACGACCTTAAGCCGGGTTCAGAAATAAAACTTCAGCGCGAACTGAATCTGTCGAGGCGCACGCGCTGCCAGCGGAAAGCCGAACCCGCTCGAAGGACTATTCACGTTGAGCTCCAGGGGCGTTGGTTCAGCGCTAATCGCGCCAAAATTTCCAAACAGATAGTTCACATGGTTGAGCACGTTGAAGAATTCCGCGCGGAATTCGAAATGCTTTTGCTCGGAAATCGGGAACTGTTTGACCAGAGAAGTGTCCCACTCGGTGTATCCGGGGCCCGTGATGATGTTGCGTGAGGGGCTGCCGAATGTTCCCTGGGGGATAATTCCGGGAGTGAGCAAGTTGTCTGAAAAGGCACAGGTGTTGAATAGCGTTCCCGCGACGCACGGCCTGCCATTGGGATTGCCAACTATAGCGGGGCGTGAGCAATAGTAGCCGACAAAACCACCGCAATCGGAATTGGAAACCGAAACCACGTCAGTAGCGGTGTAGTAATTGCCGGTGGCCGCGGAAAAGACGCCGTTCATTTGCCAGTTGCCAAGAATCTGGTTTACGACGCCGGAAGCATCTTTTGCAAATGTGCGTCCGCGGCCGAAGGGTAAATCGTAGACATAGCTGAAAACGAAGCGGTGACGCACGTCAAAGTCGGCATTGCCGTAGTTCTGGTTGGGGTAGCGCTGGTCCTGGAAATCTCCGTTGTTCACCGATCCCAGGCTGGCGCTGGAAGCGTTGTCGAGGGCGTGCGCGAAGGTGTAAGCCGCTTCGTACTGCAGTCCGTGAGAGTAGCGCTTCTCCAGGCGAACCTGCAGCGAGTTGTAGTTCGATTGCGTATTCGAGCGGAAGGTAGCGATGCCAGTATCGAGCGCGCCATTGCAGTCGTAGGTCCCATTGTTGGCGTAGTATGCCGCCAGCGTACAAGAACCGGTGGTGTCTCCGGGCGTTACCTCGTGGGCAGGGCGCCGCGGAGCGGTGGGGTCCGCTGCCACCGCGCTGGGAAGAGCCTGATTGCCGTTATAGAAAGCGTAGAGCTTCAATCCGCGCGAGCCGGCGTAGGAAACTTCAAGAACGGTGTCGGCAGGGAGTTGGTACTGCAGACCCATGTGCCACTGTTGCGTGTAGGGCGTGACCAGGTGCGGGTCGATGGAGTATAGGGTCGGCGTATTTGGGTTGCTCAGCGAGTTGGCGGGAAAACCGTTCTGCAGGACATTCAACGGCAAGCCACCGTTGTTCGCCGTCGAGATCGAGCAATCGAGGTAGTTAGGATTGGCAGAGGCTGCAGTACAGGGCGTGGTGAACGACTCCGAAGAAAAGAATGGAGGATTGAAACCGGGGCTTGGGTTGGAGAATGGGCCGTTTTCCTGCCCGCCGTAGAAAACGCCGTAGCCGCCGCGGAGGACGAGTTTGTCGCTCAATTGGTAGGCCAGTCCAATGCGGGGCGCGAAATTGTTGAGGTCGGGGCTGATGAGTCCGGGCGTACCGTTGTTTTGGATGGTGAGTTCGGAGGCAAGAATGGATCCGGGCGCGAATGACGCGTTGGTTCCGCTGGGAGCGATCAGCGAGAGCGAGTTGAAATCGAACGTGGCCGCCAGGTTGTTCGCCTCTTTGATAGTGGAGAAGAATTCATAGCGGAGACCCAGGTTCAGTGTGAGCCGGGGAGTCACTTTGAAGTCGTCAAGGGCATAAACTGCGTAAATCTGGCGGTTATAGACGATATTGTTCAGGCTAGTAATCTCTCCGCCGTCTGGAACACCGAGCAGGAAAGTGGCGATAGCCTCGCCGCCGGAACCGGGCGATGCGGGATTGTCGGTGAAGTCGTTGCCGAATGACATGGAGCCGCGGGCGGCGGCCGGCTGCAATATCGTGAACTGTTCGAAGCGGAGTTCGGTGCCGAACTTCCAGGCATGGCGCCCGCGAACCCAGCTCAGATTCTCGCCAAAGACGTAGCTGTGCTGGTGTTCGAGGGAGGGCTGGTATCCCGAACTGCCAATGCCCGTCGTGCCGTCGCTGAAGCTGATCGAGGGCAGGCCGCCGAGGTTCGGTCCGAACGGCACTCCGGGAAAGGGGGGATTGAGTTGCTGCGCCACGTTGATGTTGTAGTTCAGGTTGTAGCGGTGGGAAGTCAGGTGATTGAAGCCGAAGCGAAATTCGTTGATCAGGTTGTTGCTAAAAGAGTGGACCTCGCTCGCCGCCAGGCCCTCGGCAACGTTTTGGCTGTAGCCATCCTGAAAGCTGCCGCCGTCGAGGAAGTTGTTGAAGGGTGACGGCAGGAACTTACTGTCGTTACCGTAACTGAAGCGGGCAAAGAAATTGTCCTTTCCGCTAATGGTCTGGTCAAAGCGAACGTCAAACTTGTTTTCCGTTTCGGTGCCTTTGGGATCGCTGAGAAAATCGTTGCCGCCCCCCTCGTTGGTGTTGGAGGCGGGAAACAGCCCGGCCAGCTCGCTGCCGAGCGGATCAATAGCGGTATTAGTGCCAGCATTACCAGTGAACTTGTTGGTTGGCATCCCCGCAGCGGTCGTTCCGATCGGGACGCCGCAGAGTCCGTTTGGATAAAGCGAGAGATTGGTCGTGGTCTGTGCCAGGCGCGAGTTGAAAATCTCTCCGTTATAAGTTTGGTTGCCGTTGCAGTCGAGCGCAAACTGGCCTGTGATGGGGTTGCCATTCATATCGAGGGCGGGGGCTTTAGTAGTGAGGGGAATCCCGGAGAAATCCCCACTAGCCCAGCCTTTCAGGGGAACCGCGGACAGTTGTGGCAGTCCCTGACTAACCCGCAAGCCTTCGTAGTCCCCGAAAATGAACATTTTGTTTTTGACGATGGGCCCGCCCAGCGTAAAGCCGAACTGGTTCTGCTTGTAAGGCTGCTGAGTGATGTCGAAGTCGTTGATGGCATCAAATTTTTCGTTGCGCAGAAACTCCCACACGTCACCGTGGAACTTGTTGGTGCCGGATTTGATGACGGCGTTCATGATGGCGCCGTTGCCGCGGCCGAATTCAGCGCTGTAAGAATTGGTTTCGACCTTGAACTCGGCGATCGCGTCCACCGCGGGCTGCACCACATAAGCGGCGCCGTTGAGGACGTCGCCCAGATTCGCGTTGTTGTCGATGCCATCGAGCAGGAAATTATTTTGCAGGGAGCGCGCGCCGTTGGAGCTGAAGCCGTAAGTGGTTTCTACGCGCGATCCGGGCTCGGAGAGAGCGACGCCGGTGCCGAGCAGCGCGAGCTGCGCGTAGTTGCGTCCGTTCAGGGGAAGCGCGTTGATGCGCTTGGCGTCCACCACCTGGCCAATTTCGGAGGTTTCGGTTTCGAGCTGTGCGCGTTCGCCGGTGACCATGACGACTTCCGTCGTCATCCCAGGGTCAAGCTTCAAGTCCACGGCGAGGCGATCCTGGATGCTCACTTGCACCGGGCCGGCAACCGCCTTCTTGAATCCCTTTTTCTCGACCGTGACGGTGTAACGTCCGATCTTGAGTGGGCTGGCCACATACTCCCCTGCATCGTTGGTGGAGATGGTCAACTCGGTGCCACGATCCGCGTCAGTGACGGTGACCTTGGCGCCCGTGACCACCGCGCCGCTCTGGTCGCGCACCAGGCCGACAATGGCTCCGGCGTCTTTTTGCGCCCATAGCGGCGTGACGACGGCAAGGAGCATGAGCAGAAAGAGGGCTGAGAGAACTTGCAGGCGAGGGAGGCGGATTGGCATGGCGAGTCTCCTGAACGCTAAGCCCGAATGTTCGCCAGCAACCGGTTGAGGCCGGGCGTACGTTCGGGTGCTGAAACCACGATCTTCGGTTGAATATTACGAACTATTACTTTTACTTTCGTTTTATAGCTTTTGTCAACCACCATATTTTGCAGACTCAGGGTTGGAAACTCAGGGAAGGATTGCCTTGATTCCCGTGAGCTCGCAAAAATCGACCAACGCCGGATATAGATCTTCGCCGTAGCCCAGGCATGCATATTCATTGGTCCAATGCTGGAGTAAAACTTCGATGTCACAATGCGCGGTCACGAAACCGTGCGGCCAAAATGGGATGCCACATTCGTTGAGCCGCTTTTCGATCTGATTAGGCGGGGGCTCGAAAATGCTGGCTCGGGTCATGACCATTTGAAACTCACCGTTCACTCTGCCGAGCCGAGCCAAGACTCCTTCGCCCACTTTGCAGATCAACTTTACCGAGAGGCCGCCGGCCTCGCCTTCCGTAGGAATGCCGTGTTCCGAGAAACCAGCCGGACCCAGTTTGCTTGCCAATGAAGGCGGACAAGCGCCATCGCCGATGATCTTGATTTCTTTTGTTTTCCTGTCAATGTGTTGCAGATCGCCGTAATAGACTCTCTCCTTGCTCAATTTGGTGAGCAGCAGAACGGTTAAAGCAGTGTTGAAATCTCCCAGGGTAGAAGTACCGACTCCATCTTCAAGCATCATGCTCTGAGCGAAGCAAGTGGCCGAGTAATCTCCGGCTAATCCAGGAAAAGATTGAATCGTGTAGAAATCAAACTTCTCCTTCGCCACAACTTTTCGTAGAGCGAGATAGAGACGCATCGAGCGCTCGGTCACTGCATTTCGCTCCGGTTCCTTGCCAAACAGTTGCTTCAGGCGTGGCTGCAGGTCATCGAGTTCGTTCGAGGATATTGCTTCAGCGGTTTGTTTTAGTTCCGTCGTGTCGCGGGAATCGATATCGATGCCAAACATTCTCATCCATTGCGAAGGATCGGCCGCACCGCAGGTTTGCCCCATTCCGCGGCCGCCAAATGTGCCGATGGTGGACATGTTCAAGAAGTTCTTCAGATGCGCGGCTCGAGCATAGCTGACGATCTTGCTTACGGTGTCTTGCTCTTCTTCGTCCAAGCTGCCGTAGACAAATTTGTGCGGGACCCCGATTTCGAGCAAACTGCCGTGCAGCACCAATCCGCCCACCGGCCGCCAGCCTTGCGACCCGGGGTGCGTCCATAGAAGCAAACCTTTGCCGCTGGCGCAGTAATCGCGAATCGCGCCGACCAGGTGCGCCGACCAAACCCAGGTCCCGGAAAATAGAACGACCGCATCGATGGCATCGTCGCATTTCATTTTCTTGAATGCGGCCCGAGCTTCCTCTTTGCTTGCGACAACGACGCCATGCTCAATCACCGTCAGACCGGCCGCAACCAGCGCAGTCTTGGCGCGTTGAACCACGGCTTCATCGATGAATGGGGCACCCATTGGGTCTTTCAGACCATCTTTGTGAACTCCAAAAACTATGAATCCGATTGTGGCTCGTATCACCGTTCCTCCTATTGGCCTCTTGAATCTTAAAGCGCTGAACGCAAGCGACGGTATTGTTTGGCCTGCTGCGTGTAGGCCGCCGCAATCGCATGATCGGGTGAGACCTCAGAAACATCGCGGACCAAGAGTTCCACAGCCTCCAGCAAGCTCCCGTACTCTCCGGATGCTACTCCCGCAAGTATCGCTCCGCCGAGACACACTGCCTCCGGACACTCCATGACATGCAGCCGCCGGCCCGATAAAGCAGCTCGCAACTGCAGCCCCAGAACCGACCGCGAGCCACCGCCGGTGACGTAGACATCCCGAAACTCCCCCACCGCGCTTGCCAGAATGTCAGTCATCTGTGACAGCTCGCAGGCAAGCCCTTCGAGGATGCCTTTGTAAATCTGGCTGCGGGTTGTGTTCGGGCTCAAGCCGGAGATGATTCCGCGGGCATGCGGGTTGAAATCAGGATTGCAGGTTCCGATCAGATTGGGAGTAATGCAAAGCCCCGTTGGTCCCGCCGGCGCTTCTCGTTCCAGCGCCGCGTAATGCATAGACTCCGCCCCGTCCTCAGCGGTGACGCCCTCTCCGTGCGTTTCTCCATAGAGCAGATTGTGGAACCACTTGATCATGATTCCCGATGGAAAATAAGCCAGCGTGACGAACTTGTCTGGAATCACGTGACAATAAGAGTTGAGAGAAGCCGAGAGCGCCACGTCGGTTGAACTGGGCTGATCGGCAGCCGCCACCAGGCATTCGTAAGTGCCCATCGAGTCGGCCACGCGGCCCGAACCGATGGCGCCGACTCCCAATGCGCCGCAGGGTTGATCGTGCCCTCCCATCACAACCATCGTTCCCGGCGAGAGACCGAGTTGACTGGCAGCGGCTCCATCTAATTTTCCTGCAATCGTTCCAGCAGGCACAGGAACGGGCAGGCATTCGGCATCTACTCCCGTTGCGGCAAGAATTTCGTCAGACCAGCGCCGCCGTCGTATATCAAATGCCAGATAGCGGGAGGCCAAAGAATAATCGATATAGGCAGGCAGTCCTAATCGCGAAAGAACATAACCAATCACACTCAGGAAACGAACCGGGGCAGCAAAAATGTCAGGCCGGTGCTTGCGCAACCAAAGAATTTTCGGAACCGGATACATAGGATGAGCGACCAGGCCGGTAATTTCGAAGAGCCGTTTTCTGTCGAATGTTCTTTCGAGCCACACCGTTTCTTCCGTGGCTCGATTGTCCTGATTGAGAATGGCGGGAGCGATTGCCTCGTTGTGTCCATTCACCGGCACAAAAGATTCGCCGTGCGAACTCAGGCACAACGCTCGGACGGGATCGGAAAGATTCTTGGATACTGCTTGCGAACAATGGCACACCGCCTGCCAAAAGCGTTCCGCATTGATCTCCGCGTGCGCAGGCGCCGTGAACTCAGGGGTGTAGGAGCAGGCGTGTTGGGTAAGTATCTTACCCGTCACCGCAAATACCACCGCTTTGCATCTACTCGACCCGATATCGATGGCGAGCAAACTCATGATGGTTTTCGATTCCTGCTTGCGGCGGAATTCCTCAACTATCGCCACCATTCATAGGAATACATCGGTCGCAACGGAAAGTTTCCGGCCGCGAGCTCCGGACTCGACGACATCGATCCTGCTTTTGTTTTTCCTTTTGCTCTGGGTAAGGGAAACACTCGCTACGCCACGAAATGTCTCCGGCACGTCAAACAATAAAATCAGAAATCGAACTCGAGCCTTGGATTTGGCCGGAAGCCAGCGATACGTCGGCTCTCCGAACAGCGGACCTTGCTCAATGGTTTCGCGCCGCGGAATGGAGAACGGAGTTGTGCTGAACTCGAGCCCCCGGCAGAACGCTTTTCCTTGCCACGGCGCTTGGGTTCGGCTGTAGCGTTCTTCCCAATTCCCTACCCAGGGGAAGTCCGCCCGCCGAAATACATAGACGACGAGAAGCTTCAGGCTCGGGTTACAGGCGGCGATGAAACCAATCTCAAGCTCCGGATTCAGCAATTGCGCCGTGTAGTGTCCGAAGCGCTGCGCCGGCGTCGTCCGCAAATTCGTGCGCAAATTCGCTCGCAAGTTCATCCGCTCACGATCTTTTGTCGGCGCGTTGGGCCAGGTAAACTCGGCATCCGGCCGCAGCGAAAATCGAGAGCTGTAACTAGCCGGACAAACCTTCGCCCGCGTTGCCGGCATATCGAACCAGGTAGTTTCGGCTTCCAGAAACGGTGGTCCGAAGGTGACATGTTCGTTCCACGAAATGGGCCGGTCGTAGCTGCTGAGGTTAACTGCCTCTTCTTCGCAATAAATCAACGGATTCACGCGGTCAAGTGTCAGGGTCCGGCTGAAACCGATGCGAGCTTCGGGAAGCGTCAGACCATATTGCACTTGTGGCTTCGGCAACTGTGCTTGCTTCTGAACGCTCCACTTCAGCGCGGGCGCTTCGCCGTGGGTGGTGAGACCGGCTGCCGTTTCTTCCAGCGAAGGCGGCCCGAAGTGATCAAAGCTAAGGCTGTGTCCCGCAATACCGGCGAGTAGCCTGCCATCCGGCGGAGGTCCGTACTTGCGAGCATGTTTCGCCGTGTACTTGAATGGATCGATCGTCGCCCATTGCGGCCGCCAGAGCGGGTTCACTCCCGGACATGCATTCAGATTCAACTCGCAGATATGCCCTCCGCCTTCAAGAACGGAGACATATCCCCAATCTGCTCGCAGGCGGAATCCGGAACGGCCGTCCATCACATTCTTGTTGTGCAAAACCGCCCGCGCGCGGGAACCCAATGTCGTCATCGTCATCTTGATCTTGTGATCGCTTGAAATTCTGCCGCCCCTGCTCCGTCAAGCGCAGCGCGTGCCTGTTCAAGAAACGCGGATATGTTGTCGGCTTGGAAAACATTGCGGCCAAAGAACACACCGGCTGCTCCCGCCGCCGCAACTGCGCGCACCACATCGAGGGCGTGTTTGTCCGATGCATGACGGCTTCCACCGAGCACCAGAATCGGTATCGTACATTTTTCCACCACCGAACGCATTGAGGCTATATCCCCGCTGTAATCCGTCTTAACCATATCCGCGCCCAGTTCGGCCGCCATACGAGTGTGGAGGTTGAGCCACTTGGGATCGCCTGGATTCTGCACATCCTTCCCACGCGCGAGAGATTCAACAATCAGCGGGATTCCAACTCGTTCACATTCGCGGGCGACTTCGGCGTTGCGAGTGATCTCCTTCATCTCGAATTCGGCATCGCCGGTACCTACGACGAGATAGGTGAGAACGGCATCTGCGCCGAGTCGTAACGCTTCTTCAGGGCGCGCGAGAAGAGCACTGTGCAGCGCGCCGCTTCCGTTTTGCCCAATCGCGGACCAAACCGTTGTCCAATCCAGGCGGGCAATCAGAGCGGGTATTGAACCGGCTATTGTCGAGTTCGCGAATTGGCGGATGAGTCCAAGATTCAGCAGCAAGGCATCGACATTGGGTTGAGCAAATTGTCGAATCTTTGCTAATGGGTCTTCAGTTCCGGGAATCGGGCCCAACACCAAGGCATGATCGAAAGCCACGACCAGGGCCCGATGTTCGGAGCCCCCGAGCACACGATTCAAACGAATCTTCTTGCCGCAATCACTCACAGTTCCCTCACGTCCCCGCTGAATTCAAGGCGGACTCGAATTATCTCGCAAATGAGCGATTGTCATCTACTTGGTCTAATATGTTCATCGCCCATGGCAACGAAGAATGATGACTGAATCGCAACCCCACCTGACACGCGCCTTCGGTTTACTTCATGCCACGGCCCTGAACATCTCCAACATGGTTGGGATTGGACCTTTCATCACTATCCCACTGTTGATGGCTTCGATGGGCGGCCCGCAATCCATGCTGGGTTGGCTGACTGGCGCACTCATCGTGATTTCCGACGGTCTGATATGGAGCGAACTAGGAGCGGCGCTGCCCGGCTCCGGCGGCAGCTACCATTTTCTTCGCGAGGCGTACGGCCACCAGACGTGGGGTCGCCTGATGGCTTTTCTGTTCATTTGGCAATTCGTGCTGAGTGGCCCTTTGGAAATCGCATCCGGCATGATCGGGTTCGGAAACTATTCTTCCTATCTCTGGCCGGGGTTGACGACTCGAGGCCAGCAATTCGTCGGGGTAGCCGTAGGCCTCGCTGCTTTGTTCCTCTTGTGCCGGCAGATGACATTCCTGAAGAAAGTCACCGTCACGCTTTGGGTGGGCACGGTGCTGGCGATGGTAACCGTCATCGTCGCCGGTTTTTTCCACTTCAATGCTCACATGGCGTTCGATTTTCCTTCAGGAGCGATGACCTTTAATCGTGGCTTCGTCCTCGGTCTCGGCAGTGCCACTCTGATCGCCGTCTACAACTATCTCGGATATTACGATGTGTGCTACATCGGCGACGAAGTGCAGAATCCTGCCTACGTAGTGCCGCGCTCGATTCTGTATTCTCTCGCAGTCTGCTGTGTTGGCTATCTCGCGTTGCATCTCGCCTTGATCGGAGTGGTGCCGTGGCGCGAAGGAATTCATTCGAACTTTATCGTTTCTGACTTCATGGAGCACCTCTACGGCAGGGGCGCCGCGATCGTGGTAACAATTTTCGTCCTCTGGTCGGCCTTTGGCGCCGTGTTCGCGCTTCTTCTGGGCTATTCGCGAATTCCTTATGCGGCTGCTATCGACGGCTATTTCTTTCGTCCCTTTGCGCAACTGCACCCTACCAAGAACTATCCTCAAGTTTCACTTCTGGTTCTGGGCGGTGTATCCATTGCCCTCGCATTCCTTAAGCTTGATCAACTCGTCAGCGCCTTGATCACCACCAGAATTCTGGTACAGTTTCTCGGACAGCTGTTTGCCATTCCACTCTTGCGACGAAAATTTCCCGACACCGCGCGGCCCTACAAGATGTGGTTTTATCCCCTGCCCATGATCATTGCTTTCTTTGGGTGGGCGTACGTTTTTCTGACCTCGGGCTGGCTCTACATCAAGATCGGCTTATTGACGTTACTAACCGGCGTGGTGGTTTTCTTCCTCTGGGCGAAATGGAAAGCTACATGGCCCTTCAACCCGAGTCAGGATTCTATGTGAGCGCACATCAAGATCCCGTATAACAGGAGAAATTCGTGATTGGAAATACTTTTCGTGGTTTTCAGTTTCCCAACAAACTTGTCGGAACAATCCGTCCGGTCCAGACTCCAAGTCTCTTAACCGCGCTAGCCTGCGTGCTGATCCTGGTCGGAGCGTGTCTCGGCTCTTCTGACCCGGCTAAGGCTTCTCCGGTAGCTATTCATATCGACGGCTTATCCGTGGTGGTTCAGTCGAGCGACGGGACATATGAGATTCAAACAGGAAACAGCGGACACAGCGTCGTTCACGCCAGAGTAGCAGCGGAGATCGATCACAAGTGGCTCAAATCAACCGATTATCCGCATCATGAGCTATCGCAATCGACTTTCGAGGATGCGCTCGGACACGGCAACAAAATAACGGTCACTTCGTCCGGACTTCCGCATTCCCCTGACCTCGCCTATACATTGCAACTCTATGAAGGGAGAGATTTTGGTGTTATCGAGGTTGAGGTCCAAAATCACACAACCAATCCGACGACCATCCAAAGTATTCGAAGCGTCGAGGCCATCGGGACCAAAATCGTCGATCTCGGTGGTGCGCAGAAAAACGACCGAGTTCTATCGGATAGCTACAGCGAGGATTGGCCGCCATTGCAGATTTTCGATTTAGGGAAAGCTCCGAACGGAATGCATCGCGCCGTGGGCAGCCAACTTACTTACAACCGGGATAGCAAGGAGAGCCTGTTTGTGGGTGCCCTGACTTCCAACCGCTTTCTCACCATCATTCATCTGCAGACGCAATCTTCATCACCGGATGGCCCCGGCGTCGCTTCTTACACGGTCGAATCAACCGGAACTACTGAGATACAAGCAACCGAGCCTGAGTCCGGTATGCGAGAGGGACCGACGGACAATCTGATTGAATTGAATGTTCCTCTTGCCGCAGGCGAGTTACTAACTTCAGAACGCGTGATGTTTGCTGCCGGCAACGACTACCATTCGCAACTTGATAACTACGGTGCCGCGGTTCGAGAGCTGCATCACAGTCGCATCAGCCCGGATAACATGCTGGGATGGTGGAGTTGGACGGCTTATTACTTCAAGATCACCGAAGGCGCATCGCTTACCAACGCTCAATGGCTGGCCACGAACCTGAAGGGGCTGGGCTACGATTATTTTCATATCGACTTGGGCTACGGATACGCTCGCGGTGAATATGCGACGCCCAACGCTTCTCAATTCCCCCATGGCATGTGGGATCTTACTCACGGTATTTGCCGATTGGGATTGAAGGTAGGAATTTGGACGGCTCCCTTTGAAGTGGCCGAGCGAGCCTCGATTTACGAGCACCACAAAGACTGGCTGGTACACAATGCACATGGCGATCCGATCTCCATCGGCAACGCCGAAGAGGTGGAGGGCGAACGCCTGTTCGTCCTGGACGCTACTCATCCTGACGCCCAGGAATATCTTCGCGAGACCTATCGCACGCTGGTCCGGGAATGGGGCGTGCGCTATATCAAGCTCGATTTCATGGACAATACGGCCATCGAGGCTTATTACCATCGCCCGAACACAACCGCCCTTGAAGCGCAGCGCATCGGACTCGAGATTATCCGCAAGGCAGTCGGCGAAGACGTGCTCCTCGATAAAGATGGGAGTCCGATGTTGAATCCGGTTGGCCTGGTGGATGAAGGTCGCACATCCCAGGACACTGGTCATGCATTTCTCCGCAGCAAGGAAGCTGAGCCGGGCATCGCGGCGCGTTATTACATGCACCGCAACTTTTTCATCGCCGACCCGGATGCATTCACCGTTTCCCGGCAGCTTATTGAAGAGCGAACCATTCAAGCTCCCCTAACATTGAGTGACGCTCAGGTCTCGATCGCTCTGTCGGCGGTTTCTGGAGGAATGTTCGAAATCGGCGACGACCTTCCAACCCTAGGGAGTGATCCGGATCGCGTGGCGCTGCTCAAGAATCCCGATTTGCTGGCCATGGCGAAACTTGGACGCGCTGCTGTGCCTCTGGATCTCATGACTTATGCGGACAAGGATGAACAACCCAGCGTTTTTCTGCTGCGTGAAGAGCAGCGTCAGTCCATGTTGGCAGTGTTTAACTGGACGGAGCAGTCGAGTTCGCACACTTTCAGTTTCTCCGATTTAAATCTTCCCGCGGGGCATTCGTACAAATTCTCCGACGCGCTCGCGCAAGATCAGCCGGTGGCGATGGACCACGAAACGCTCCGCCTGGACAATCAACCCGCGCACACAGTCAAGCTGATCAAGATTATTGACACGTCGATCCCGGCAGCCGCGCCGTCGATTGCCTTCCAAGTACCGGCGCAAGCAAAAATTGGGGAAGAGATTGAGGTCTCCAGCGTAGCGTCCAAAGAGGGAGTCCCCGCGCTTGCCTATCATTGGGATTTCGGCGATGGAACGGCCGCTGATGGCGCAATCCTCACGCATGCGTATACCGTCGTCGGCAATTACACGGTGCGGTTCGCAGCTGAGGGCCTTGACGGCAAATCCGCGGAGAAAACATTTCCGATCGCAGTCAGCGGACCGCTCGTTCTTCCGGCTCCCCGGCGTTACACAGAACCGCGCGAATAGCTGGGCTTTGAGATTGCGGAGGAGGAACGGGATGTGTCTGAAAACGATACGCAGGAGTTATGGTGCGCGCACGCAACTCCTGCTCTCATCCACCACCGAGTTCGCGCCCATCATATATGATGATACGGTTCGCTAGGGGAGCATGAGACTCGCTGATTATGTCATGAGCTTCGTTGCCCGGCAGGGCGTGAAGCACGTTTTCCTTCTCACGGGCGGCGGGGCGATGCACCTGAACGATGCACTCGCCCGGTGCGGCGATTTGACCTTCGTCTGCAACCACCACGAACAAGCAAGCGCGATTGCCGCGGAAAATTATTCGAAGGCAACCAACAATTTGGGCGTCGCCCTGGTAACGACCGGTCCGGGCGGCACCAATGCGATCACCGGCGTGGTCGGCGCATGGCTTGATTCGACTCCCATGCTCGTCATCTCGGGACAAGTGAAACGCGTCGACCGCATGTACCGCTCCGATGGCACGCATCTCGGAGTGCGCCAGCGCGGCAGTCAAGAGGTCGATATTGTCTCTCTGGTCAAGCCGATTACAAAGTACGCGCTGACCATCGAGGACCCGCAAAGCATCCGCTACCATCTCGAAAAAGCCGCATACCTGGCTCGTACCGGAAGACCGGGTCCAGTTTGGATCGATATTCCAATCGACGTCCAGGCTGCGCCAGTTGAGCCCGATTCCATGCGCGGCTTTGATCCTGCCGAGTCGCCAAAGAATGCTCAAGACGACTTAGTCACTCAGGCAGGCAAAGCGCAGATACGCGACGTGATCGCCCGACTGAACCAGTCCGAGCGGCCATTTATCTTCGCAGGAAACGGTGTTCGAGTTTCCGGCGCGGCCGCTGTGTTCGAGAAACTAGTGCGCCGGTTGAATGTCCCTGTCGGCCTTAGCTGGATGGCCATGGATCTGTTGGACGACGACGATCCGCTATTCGTCGGCCGTCCCGGCACCGTCGCATCTCGTGGCGCAAACTTCGCCCTCCAGAATGCCGATTTTGTCCTCGTCATCGGAACTCGTCTCGACCCGCCTCTGATGGGCTGGGATCCTCATCAATTCGCGCGCGGAGCCTACAAGACGGTCGTCGATATCGATCCAGCGGAGTTGCGAAAGCTGGAAGGCGCTATCGACAATCCGATCTGCGCTGACGCTCGGACGTTTATTGACAACATGCTCCGGCAAGCTGAATCTGCGCTGGACAAGAATAGGGATCGCAGCCCATGGCTCCAGCGCTGCCAGGACTGGAAGATCCGTTATCCCCTCGTTTTGCCCGAGCACCGCGCTCCGGGACTCGTCAGCCTGTACCATCTGGCGGAGGTCATTGGGCAGGAAGTCGGACCCAATGACCGCGTCGTCTCCGGAAGCTCAGGAAGCGCCATTGAAGTGTTCCTGTTGGCCTACCGGGCACGAAAAGGGCGCCGCGTATTTCACACGGCAGGACTCGGGGCGATGGGATACGGTATCCCAGCAAGTATCGGCGTGTGCCTTGGCAGCGGCAAGCGGAAAACCATCTGCGTTGACGGCGACGGTAGTCTGCAGCTCAACATACAGGAGTTGGCTACCATAGGGCACCTTCAACTGCCGATTAAGCTTTTCGTTCTCAACAACCAGGGATACGCATCGATTCGGGCGAGTCAAACCAACTACTTCGGCGGGCCAAACATAGGATGTGATAGCAAGACCGGCGTGTCCATCCCCGACTATCGTAAAGTTGCCCGCGCCTATGGATTAAAGACAGCGGTCATCGAGGATCAATCCGACCTGCGCGGCGCTGTCAGACGAGTTCTGCGCGGTCGCGGACCCGTGGTTTGCGACGTACACATAATTCCCGACGAGATCAGGGCTCCGCGCGTAACCTCGATTCAGCGTCCCGACGGATCATTCCTTTCCAAGCCCCTGGAAGATCTGTGGCCGTTTCTGGATCGCGCCGAGTTCGCACAGAACATGATCGTGAAGCCGGTCAGCGAATGACGGTGACCGAATGACCGTGACAAAGACAGATGAATACCTGGCCGAACTTGATCGCTTGCTCAGCGAACCTCTGAATAGCGTGCGCGAGCGCGAGACTGCGGCCTTTGACAAATTGTTGGCGGGCTGCGAAAACCGTTTAGTGCTGTTCGGCGCGGGGAACCTGGGACGCAAAGTTCTGCAATGCGTTCGCAGTATCGGCATCGAGCCGCTGGCCTTTGTCGACAACAGCCAGTCCAAGTGGGGATCGCATGTTGACGGGGTTCCGGTCTTGTCGCCCAAGGATGCGGCAGCGCAGTATGGAGCGGCGGCTACCTTCCTGGTCACCATTTGGTCGCTGGGACACTCTTACCCGGAAACTCGAGCGACGCTGGAGGGTTTGGGATGTATCCACGTCGAGTCCACCGCGTCATTGCGGTGGAAGTTCGCCGCACAGTTGTTACCCGATTTCTGCCAGGATCTGCCCCACAAGCTGTACGAACAAGCGGCCGAGGTGCGGAAGGCAGCGTGTCTTTGGGCCGATGACTCTTCGCTCCGCGCATATCTGAACCACGTGCGATGGCGCGCGCTCGGCGATCAGGACGCTCTCGGACCGCCGGTTAAAGAAGAATCGTATTTCCTCGACAGCCTGTACCGAATCGATGACCACGAAGTTTTTGTGGATTGCGGCGCCTACACTGGAGACACTGCCGAACAGGTGATCCGCAGAAATCCTGCGTTCTCCAGAATTGTCGCGATTGAAGCGGACCCAGGGAATTTCGAACGTCTCACCAAGTGGATCGGCACCCTCGAGCCATCCGTCGCCTCCAGGGTTAAAGCGCTCAACGTCGCCGTGGGCGCGAAACGCGGCAAACTGCGCTTTCAGGCAAGCGGCGGCGAAGGAGCCAGACTTGCCACCGACGGCAACGTCTTGGTGGAGTGCGTTCCGATTGATGACCTGGCGACGGAAGCTGCACCCACCTTCATCAAGATGGATATCGAAGGGGCTGAACTCGACGCTCTCGAGGGCACCCGCCGCTCGATCCAAACCCACCGCCCGATTCTTTCCATTTGCGTTTACCACAAGCAAGACGACCTGTGGCGGATCCCTCTGTTCATCCACACGCTGGTGGAAGACTACCGTCTGTTCCTGCGCCTGCATGAAGAGGATGGATGGCAGTTGGTTTGTTATGCCGTTCCGGCGAATCGACTTCACCAGCAGGACCACCCGCCGTCCACCGCGAGGTTCGAGCCCGCCATAATTATGGCGACGGATCCGAACACAGAGACAGAATAGCGCCCTGACACTCGGCTAAGGCTGTGCCCGATAAACCGTGATGCCGCCAAACATCGTCCACAAGACTTTGGTATCTCTCAACTCCTCGGGAGAAACCGTGAGAACGTCACGATCAACCAGCACAAGATCCGCTTGCATGCCCGGCGCAATCGATCCGATTTTCTCCTGTTGGTTTAGAGCGCGCGCCGAATTCCGCGTGTAGGCATAGAGCATCGCCTCGCGCGGCATGCGTTGGGCGGCGTCGAGCACTCCCGCGGGTCCCTTGCGGGTTTCGGCCTGGTAAATAGCCTCAAACACATTCGGTGATGAAACCGCCCAGTCACTGGCGCCCGAGATGGTGGCGCCGGCATCGAGCAGCGAGCGCGCCGGATACTGCCAGCGGTACAACTCCGGGTCAATGTAGGGCTTGACCAGTTCAATCGCCTCTTCACCCGCGCTGGCCCACAGCAGTTGGAGCGCGGCGATTACACCAAGCTGCCGGAAGCGGGGGAAGTCCTCGGGATCGGCTAATTGAATATGGGTCAGCGTGTGGGGAAGACCGCTATTTCCATTTGCCTTCCTTGCCGCTTCGATCCCGTTGAGTGCTTCCTTCACCGCTCGATCGCCCAACGCATGAACGTGCACGATCAGACCTTGTTTATCGGCTGCCGTGGCCAGCTCCGCAAAGCGAGCCGGATCAAACAGCAAGTCGCCCGACCTCCCCGTGTTGCGATAAGGCTTGGTCAAGGATGCGGTCTGCGACGGATACTCCAGCACACCGTCCGCGAACACCTTAATGCCTGGGATGGTTAGATTCGGAGTGTTGACGAATTCCTGCCGAAGCTTCTGCACTGCCTCCAGTTCTTTGGTTGGATCGTTACGAGGGTTCACCAGCAGAAATGCCGCCACGTGCGCAGTCAGCTCCCCCCGTTGCGCCAGACTTTGATAGGTCAACAGGATCGGTCGGTCGACCTTGGCATCCAGCCAGGCCGTAATTCCCAGGCTGTGCAGGTAGTGAACCGCGGCGCTTCCCCCCGCAAGCGATTGCTGCTGCGAGGGTTCCGACACGACTGTCTCGATTTTGTCCAAGCCGGCATCGACGGCAAAACCATTGGGATCGCCGGTCGGTTCCATACCGTAGTAAGCGCGTTCCGACGATGAAAGACGGCTTAAGAACTCTTTCGTAATTCCGGCGCGGCTGAGCAGAGCGCGATTCGCCCAGCCGGTGTGCCCGTCGGAGCCGGCAAGAAACACCGGCAAGGTAGCATAGTCCCCGCTGTTGAAGCGGGCATTGAGATCGTTCGTTTTCAACCAGTGGACTAAGGGCATTCCACTGATGTAGAGAACATCACCGCGCATGCCCTTGCCGGTTTTCTTCGCATCGGCGGCAAAGCTGACCAATTCGTCCATGGAAGGCACTCGATCGCCCAGATCCGCGGAAATGAGGGTGACGCCGTCTTCGATGGGATGAACATGGCTGTCGATCAGGCCTGGAAGCAGGAAGTTTCCGTGCAAGTCGACTCCTTCGGCATTCTTTCCAACTGCCTCAAGGACTTCGGCCAAACTGCCCACCGCCACAATCTTGTCGCCGCGAATGCCGACCGCCTCGGCGTAGGGATGATCCGGGACGCCGGTGAATATCTTGGCATTAAACAGCACGCGTTCCGTCTTGTCGGTGCCTTGGCCCCATGAGACAGATGCAAAACAAAACACCGCAAGCGTCACCAGAAATCCCCAACCCAGGGCCCGTCCTCGCATTCATCCTCCGTTGTTTCTTGCTCCACGAACTTACAAAATGAATTCTGTCTTACAAATCGGCAAATCCGAACCTACGCTCTTCCCTGCCCTCTTAGCAATGCGCTTGTGCTCCCTAATGAAACGTCGATGAACGGACGATAGGGTGTTACGGGGACGCAGGCCATTGGAAAATCAGTCTCCACTTGGAAAGGAATGGCAGCGATGAGCGACAGCGACATCGTCCAGGATTTTCTGGTCGAGAGTTACGAAAACCTGGACCGCCTCGACCGGGAATTGGTCGGTCTGGAGAAAAATCCCCATGATCGTGACGCGCTGGCCAGCGTGTTTCGTACCATTCACACCATCAAGGGCACCTGCGGATTCCTGGGTTTCAACAAGCTGGAAAAAGTTGCCCACGTTGGCGAAAACCTCCTGACGCGGCTGCGCGACGGCCAGCTCACGCTCAACCCGGAACTCACCACGGCGCTGCTCGGCATGGTGGATGCCGTCCGCCAGATGCTCAAAGAAATTCAATCGACCGGCCATGATGGCGAGGTCGATTATCCCGAACTGCGCGAAACCCTGACCCGCCTGCAACAAGCCGGCGCAAGCGTGGTCAAGCATGCCGAATCTACAGCCCCCCAGGAAGTTCCGTCGCCCACGCCAGAGAAAGAGATCGCGGCAGCAGTTTTAGAGGCCGTTGCCTTGCCTGCTACCGCCGGATTGCAGAAACCCGCTGGAAGGAAACGACCCAAGGCTGCCAAGCTCCAGCCCGCTGAAGGAATCATAAGTAGCCCGGTGCGCGCCGAGGAGCCACCGATCTCCCGTCAAGAGGATGTTCTCGCATCCCAGCAAGCCCTCGAATCGCGGTCTCGCGACAAGGCAGCCGAGACTATCCGTGTCGGGGTCAACGTGCTCGACAAGCTGATGACGCTGGTCGGCGAACTGGTGCTGGCGCGATTTCTACAGCAACCTGAGTTTTGGCGGCTATTTCTTTCTCGGAACCTCGGAATCGCTGATGAAATTAAATGAGCAATTTCACCTCGTCCATTTTCCGGGAACCATCGCCTATTGGAAACCATCCCTGAGCAGTGGCAAACTATGACCACATCCCTCACCGCAACCATTCGTGAACGCGTGCAGCGCATCGAAACCATGCCTGCCATCCCGGCAGTTTTTCTGCCCTTGCTCGAGTTGCTGTGCCATTCCGTCGAAGAAGTGAAGTTGGACGACGTGGTGCGTCTGGTCTCCTACGACGGCACCATTGCCGCTCAATGCCTGCGCGTAGCCGGATCCCCCTTGTTCGGACTGGCCCAGCCGCCCAAATCGATCAAGGCAGCGGTCATCAGCCTGGGGCTGCGCCGCGTAGAAACCATTCTTCTTACCTGCTGTCTGGGACAGGCTTTCCCTGCGAAGAAGTGGGCGCTCGATCCCGCCGTCTTCTGGAGACATTCGCTGGGGTGCGCTCTGGTGTGCCGAAAATTCAGTGAGAGGTTAGCCGCTGCCGATACCGAGAAAGCATACATGGCCGGGCTTCTGCATGACATAGGGTTCATGGTCAACTGCCTGGCGTTTTCCCAGGACTTTGCTCTCGCCATGGAGCGTGCCAGTCAGGAGGGAATTCCGTTGGACGAGGCGGAACGGGCCACTATGGGATTCACCCATTGCGAAACCGGGCAGGCGCTGGCCGAAAAATGGAAACTGGCCGACGATATCGTCGAGGTGATCGCACATCATCATGCCATCGAGCACAGCCAGGCAGCGAAGCCGCTAGTAGCCCTGGTGCACTTGAGCGATCTTCTGTGCCGCATGCGTGGCCTGGGTTACGGCTACTATGAGCGGCACAAGGTAGACTTGATCGCCGATCCCGCATGGGCCATTCTCTCGAAGCAACACCGCGATCTCGAGGCTATGGACTTGGTCCTATTCACCTTTGAACTCGATGAAGCGGTCGAAGAAATCCATGCCCTGGTAGCCACGGTATTCGGGTCGGCGCCCGCGCTGGCGCGCACCTGAGGGCTGGAGAACAATTCCGAGTTGGTTATGTGGTGACGGGGCGGAGCCTTGCCTGAGCGGAGCCGAAGGGCCCCGTCTAAGCGGAGCATAGCCCCGCTTCCACACAAAGGCCGGAAGTCTTCACCAGCGCAGTCCCACCGTGATGGGCATCACAATCGTCTGCCCGTCGGCCTGATACGCGCGATGGTAGCGCCATTCGATGTAGACCTTGGCATGGTCGAAACGGTTCAGACGATACGTGACTCCGCCGCCATAGTTGAAACCGCCGGCGACCCTGGAATTCGAGGACATGATCTGCGGGGTCGTGATCCCGCCGTTGATGCAGGTAAGGTCCCACCACCTCCATGCCGGCTGGCATAGTTGCGGGGGGTTGAGCGGCTGGCTGTGCGCCAGCGAAACGCTGCGATCATAGAAACCTACGCCAAATATTCCGTAGGCGGCAAACTTGCCAATATGCTTGGGCACGTTGACGATGCCGTCCAGGCTGAACGACTGCATTCGCCCGCTTTGGGGTCCTGGGAGCTGACCCACGATCACGCTGGGTCTGAAGTCGAGGTTGTAGTACATATATTCGGCATCCGCGCCGAACATGCGGGTGAAGTTCATGCCGGCTCCAAACACTGCGTGAGGAGAGTTGCCGACATAGCCGGCAACATCGTCTTTGCCAATGCCCAGCCCGCCACCTACGTTGAAACTGTAACGATTGAAATTCGATTGTGCCGAAGCCGATGCGATCAGTCCGCAGAAAGTAAATAACAACAGTATCCGATTCCTCAATCTCGATCTCCTCTTTCGTAGAGCCAAAGTCGAACCGCCGCGTGCGGCGGCGTACTCGCAGTCGTGCAGCCACCAGCCCTGCTCCTACAGCCAAAGTCTTGCCACCATCGCCGTTCTTCAACTTAGATGCGCGTACAGAATAACGAAAGCCAGCCTTTTTCCTCAGCAATCTCAGGAAAAAGGCCGACAGCTTGCGGAGAAACTCCAACTTCTCAACGACCGGGAAGGGCACGAGTTTACTCGTGCCGTTATGTCGTCGGAAATGTCCGCGCTTTAGCGCCTGAGGTGTGCTTTTCTCTTTACCCTCGACTAGTTTTTCCGCAAGCTGTAAAGCGATGCCGGATTCGAAGCAAGCGTTTCAACAGCCTGGCAGACAGTCAGTTGTGCCCGGCGCTCGCCCCGCGCGTGTGGTGGATCTTCCCGTAAAACACCGGCCAGTACTCGCGCAGCATGTTTCCACCCGCCTTGGTCGCCAAGTCCAGACCATACCGAAAGAAAGTATCTCCGACGGTGCGATTCTGATCCGGCCAGTAGACATTCGCCAATCCCTCCGCCATCAGTGGACCCGCTAGCCCGGACCAGTTGGCAACGTCGCGTCCGTCATCGTCGCGCGTGACGAAAACTCGCTGCACCGAATATTTCACGGCGTGGAAAAAGCCGGGCCTGATCTCCGGATAGAAACGCGGATCCTGACGCAGCGCGGACGCCAGCACAAACGTTCCGAAGAAATTGCTGGACGCCTGGCGCGCCATGGACGATCCGAAGCGTTTGCCATATCCACCCGACTCTTGTCCATAGCCGGTGGGAGAATCATTCGCTTGGCCGACCGATGAACCCAGGGCCGCCCACGTGAACGTGTGCACCGAGATGCTGTTGTCCACGAACAGTTCAAATTTTTGCGCCGGCGAAAGCCGCTCGGTACTGGCCGCGATGTCGGGGAAAACGATGGACTTCCTCTCCAAAAGATTGTACAAGGCCACGGGCTGAAGCTGCGACAGCGTGCTCGGACTTTGGCTGGCAGGCGCAGCGCCGGTCTGGGTTTGAGTCTGGGGCTTCGGCGTTTCCTGGGCGAATGCTCGAATGGTTGAGCCAGACGCGATCACTCCGAAAATAATCAACCAGCGCAGCGGCGGTTGCCACCGAGGGGCGTGGTCGAACTGCGCTCGGCCCCAGCACGCCCGATTTTGGCGTCTTACTGTGGAGACAGGCATTCCCCCAGCGATGCTGATTCCCCGGTGCGACAGCATCGCTAGAGATTACCCAATCGCAAGCCCGACGGCAAACGCGAGGAGTCAGGTTGCAAAGTTTCAAGGTTTCAAGGAGAAAGCTTGTCGCGCCGATGGTTAACTTTAAACCTTGCAACCTTGAAACTTTGAAACCTGCCTTTAAGCAACTTCTCCGGTCCGGGCCGCCAGGTAATCCAGCAGTTCGCCGACGGTCAGGCCCGACTCCAGCAACACAATCATCTGGTCTGCGCTGACTCCAACCTGTGCGCCCAATGCAACCACTTTGGCGACCGCGCGCTGCAGCGCTTCTTTCTGCGCCAACGTGAGCGGCTCGGCTAGATCACGACTCATGGCTGTGGTCAGATCCAGTTCTATCGTCATTTCGAATACTCCGTCACCGGCTTGTGACACCAGCTTGCGGTTATGATCCGCCAATCCAGCCGGTCTGCGCTGTGACGCCGCTTACTTCAATTTGTGATGGAAGGGACGTGCGAGCCCCCTCGCAAAAACCAGAAGGGGGAACGCTCCGCCAGGCAGTTGGGTTTCTCTGTGTCCCTGTGACTCTGTGGTGAGAAAGCTAGGTTAGGACAGCCCCGCCCCAATCATTTCCCCATCAACTCCAGAATCGCAGTCATCTCGACTTCGACTCCGGTCTTGAGGCTGGGTTCACGATCGGGCGCGAAGTAGGGAGAATGCGGGCCCGGAATCGCCTCCCCACTTTTCTTAGCCGCCGCATATTTCTCCGGATTGACCGCGCCCAATTCGAGCATGACGCTAGGAATCCCCGAGTACCGGTATTCGGCAAAATCATCGCTCGCCATAATCGGGCGTCCGAGTACCACGTTCGAATCTCCCATCACCTGCTTCAGCCGATCCGCCAGCCGGTTGGTGGTTTGCGGATCGTTATAAACCGCGCCGACGCCCTCCTCCAGTTCGATAAGCGGCTTTTTCGGCGCGCCCGCTGCTGCCGCTTCCGCGACCGCAATTCGCTCGATCGATGCCAGCAGATGTTTGCGCACTTCATCCTTATATGACCGCACCGTCAACTGCATCAGCACTTCGTCGGGAATGATGTTGTTCTTCGTCCCACCATGGATCGCACCTACCGTAATAACGGCCGGCTCTTGCGGATCGATCTCGCGCGACACGATGGTCTGCCAACTAACAATGGTCCGCGCGGCGATCACGATGGGATCGATCGTTTCCTGCGGCGCCGACCCGTGTCCGCCGACACCGTACACGGTGACGTTCACGGAATCGGCATTCGACGCGCTGAAGCCCGGCGTGTAGCCGACCTTCCCGGCAGGGAGCCCGTTGCTGTCGTGCACGGCGAAGACGAAGTCGGGCTTGGGAAAGCGAGTGAACAGGCCCTCTTTGATCATGGCCTTGGCGCCGCCGATGCGCTCTTCAGCGGGCTGGCCCACATAGATAAAGGTCCCGTGCCAGCGGTCTTTATTCTGCACCAGCAGGGCAGCGGTTCCGATGCCAATCGCCATGTGCAGATCGTGGCCGCAGGCATGCATCACCGGCACCTCGACGCCGCGGTCATCATGCGTGGTGACATGGCTGGCGTACGCGAGCCCCGTTTTCTCCGGCACCGGCAAGGCATCGAGTTCGGCGCGCAGCATGACCACCGTGCCAGGACCGTTCTTGAACACACCGACGACGCCTGTGCCGCCAAATCCGGTGGTGACGTCGTATCCGAGCTTGCGCAACTGGTCGGCAATCTTGGCCGCGGTCTTCTCCTCGTGATAGGAGAGTTCAGGATTGCGGTGCAAATCGAGATAGAGCGCTTCGACCTGGGGATAAACGGCATCGACCTGAGTGGACGCGACGCGCCAGGGCTCGGCGGCCCAAGACGCGACGGAGAGCAAAAACAGGAAAAGCAGAAGACGTTTCATAAATTGCGTTCCATATGATTTAGTGATTTAGCTCGCTTTATTTTAGTGTGGTTGACTTAGTGTGGTGACGGGGCTCCGCCCCGTCCAAGCGGGGCAAAGCCCCGCTTCCACACGGGCTAGCGCGCCGCCGTGACTGCACAGTGCTGATCGAAGGCGGCCTTGAGGTCTACGGCGATGGCAGCGGCGTCACGGGTTTCGATCTGGTGGCGCTGCATCATATAGACCAGCTTCGTGTCGCGCAGAATCGCGATGGAAGGCGAAGACGGCGGGTATCCAGTGAAATAAGACCGGGCACGCTCGGTCGCTTCCACGTCCTGTCCGGCAAATACGGTCGCGATCTTGCCGGGCTTGGCCGCATTCTGCAAAGCCAGCCGCACCGCTGGACGCATGCGCCCCGCAGCACATCCGCAAATGGAATTCACCACCACCATGGTGGTGCCGGGTTCATTCTGCACAAAGCGGTCAACCTCGGCCGCGCTGCGTAGCTCTTCAATTCCCAGGCGCGTTAGTTCTTCACGCATCGGGATCACCATTATTTCGGGATACATGGACTCTCCTGTAATTTCTAAAATCTTGTCATCCCGACCCTGAGCGAAGCCGAAGGGGGAGGAATTTGCAGTTTCGCCGAAGCGATTCGCAATGTAGCTCGCTTCTCAATATGCCTGCGCAGGCAGACATGAGATGCTCACTCCAATATAGAGTGAAATCAGCTTGCTGACCATTCAGGAAAACGTCCCGCTGGCGCCGCTGACTACCTTGCAGGTGGGAGGAGCGGCGCGCTACTTCGCGGAACTGCGGAGAGAAGACGAGGTTGAAGAGGCCGTGCAGTTCGCGAAAACCCGCAATCTCCCGCTGTTCGTGCTGGGCGGCGGAAGCAACCTGGTGATAGCCGATTCCGGCTGGCCCGGCCTCGTGCTGAAAATTGCGATCGGCGGAATCGCGACGCCAGCCACCAGCGATGCCACCGGCAACTCCGTGCTCTTCAGCGTAGGCGCAGGCGTCAATTGGGATGACTTTGTCGCGCAAACCATCGTGCAGAATTGTGCCGGAGTCGAGTGTCTGAGCGGAATTCCAGGCAGCGTCGGCGGCACGCCTGTGCAAAACGTGGGCGCCTATGGGCAGGAGGTCGCCACCACCATTGAATCGGTGCGCGCCTTCGACTTGAAACAAGACCGCATTGTCGTTTTGCCCAAACCAGCCTGCGGATTCCGTTATCGCACCAGCATCTTCAACAGCACCGAACGTGGCCGCTACGTCATCTTGCGTGTGAACTACCGGTTGAAGCGGGGTGGCGCTCCAAGTTTGAAGTACGCCGATTTGCAAAAGCACTTTGCGGAAAGGCTTGCCGAAAAAAAGAAGCCATCGCTCGCTGAAGTGCGCGAGGCGGTGCTCGCAATCCGCCGAAGCAAAGGCATGCTGATCGTCCCCGGAGACGCAGATTGCCGTAGCGCCGGATCCTTCTTCAAAAATCCCGTACTCACCGAAGCCCAGTTCAAGGAACTGGCCGAACGCGCCGAATCCAAGGGCCTCGAGATTCCCAGCTACCCCGCTCTCAATGCGCAACGCAAAGTTGCCGCAGCCTGGCTGGTGGAACACTCAGGATTCTCCAAGGGATACGCGGCAGGATCTGCCGGCATCTCGCAAAAACATGCGCTAGCCCTAATCAACCGCGGAGCCGCGAAGGCAAGCGATATAGTCGGTCTGAAAGATGAAATCCAGCACGGAGTACAAGAAGCGTGGGGGATTCAACTGGAACCGGAGCCAGTATTCGTAGGCTTTTGAAGGGCATTTGCTTTCCCGTAGAGACGGGGCTTGCCCCGTCTCCTGCGTGCGGCGCCACAGCAGTGCGTTCGATCCGAGACGCGGCAACCCACGTCTCTACAGGGAAGGAAAATAAGGGGCGGCGCATCCCGGAGCGACAGATCCCCCCATGCCGGCCCAGAGGTATCCGTTTACCGCGGGATCCGCCCCCCTGATTCATCGGCCAGTTCCCGCGCTCGCTTGAAGATCCTTCGGAACATCTCCTTGGTCAGCTTCCCGGTCTGCGTGTTCTGATTCGATGGGTGGTAGGACGCCAGAAGGATGCGCCCATCGGGCAGCCCATATTCCGCCCCGTGGCGAAACTCATACTCCCGCTTGCCCGCGATCAGCTTTCTCCGCTTCAAATAATTCAGATAGGCGTCGAATCCGATTCTCCCCAAAGCAACGACGACACGCAGCTCTTTGAGTCCTTCGAGTTCCCGCTCCAGAAACGGAGCGCAGTTGGCCAGTTCCTCGGGCAGAGGTTTATTATCCGGCGGCGCGCAGCGAGCGGCGGCGGTTATGTAGAGACCGTTCAGCACCTGACCATCGTCGCGAGCGGTCGCGGTGGGCAGCAGGGCGAATCCGGTTTCGTGCAGCACCGGATACATGAAGTTGCCGGAAGCATCTCCGGTAAAAGGGCGGCCGGTGCGATTGGAGCCGTGCGCGCCGGGAGCGAGTCCAAGCACAAGGACGCGGGCACGAGCATCGCCAAAGCCAGGCACAGGCTTGCCCCAGTACGAGCAGTCGCGGTAAGCGCGACGCTTCTCCCGCGCAATCCGCTCGCGATACGCAACCAGCCGAGGACAAAGCGTGCAGGAGACAACGTCGGCATTCAGAACGGTGAGCCAGTGAGGGACGGCCATTCCCTCAATTGTATTAGCTCGTGTGGCGCGGACGCCCCCGTCCGCGGCCGTTGCAGTTGCTGTTGCAGTTGCCGTTGCCGTTGCTCTTTCCGCAGCCCTGATAGCCAAGTCCGCCAGAGTTGTATCCGCTGCAAGCCTTCGCGGACAGCGGTGTCCGCACCATACAAGAGATCACCTATTACTTTGGTGAGCAGGAAATCCCCCACCGCCGTTTGACGTTGCTCTTCAAGAGTCTTTACACTCAAGTTTGTGGCACAAGGCGCCGCAGCGGAGCAATTCCCTCCCGACTCTGCTGCCGCCGCCGCACGGGAAAGGCAACTGTGAGCCCCACTGATATCAAAGAAGGCGCGACTAAAGAAAGCGCCACCAAGCGCGAGATCTCGGTTGAGATCCCGGTCGAGGATGTCACCCGGCAGACCGACGCGCTGATCCAGAAGTATCAGAAGGTGGCGCGCATTCCCGGCTTCCGGCGCGGCCACGTTCCGGCATCAATTATTCGCCAGCGCTTTTCCGAAGAGATCAAGACCGACATGGTTGAAGCGTTGATCCCGCGCTTCTTCCGGCAGGAGGCCGAGAGGCTGAGCCTGCATCCGGTATCGCAGCCGCGAGTTACCGACCTGCATCTGCACGATGGCGAACCGTTGCGCTTCAAAGCCGCGTTCGAGGTTCTGCCCGAGATCAAGCTTGAAGGTTACAAGGAGTTGCGCGCCGAAAAGCCGGAGATCGCGGTTTCCGAGGCGGACGTGGAGCAGGCGCTCGCCGATCTGCGCGAGCGGCATGCCAGTTTCAATCCCATCGAGGGCCGCGCCCTCGCCGATGGCGATTTCGCTCAGGTTTCGCTTGATGGCACTCCGAAAGCCGGCGAAGCCAAGACTGGCGAACAAGAGTCCGACGAAGGCCAGCCCGTGCACATGGATGAAGTGCTGGTCGAAATCGCAGGCCAGAACACCATGCCCGAGTTCACCGAACACCTGCGCGGCACGAACCCGGGAGACGAGCGTAGCTTCGACGTGAACTATCCGAAAGATACCGAAGACAAACGCCTGGCCGGAAAGACGTTTACTTATTCGGTGAAGGTGCAGTCTATCAAGCAGAAGAGCCTGCCGGAGCTGAACGACGAGTTCGCCAAGCAACTCGGTGAATTCCAGACGGTGGACGATTTGCGCAAGGCCGTTCGCGAGCAAATGGAATCCGAACGCAAACACCGGGCGGAACACGAGGCCAAGGATAAGCTGGTGGGACAGCTGATTCAGCGCAACGATTTTGAAGTTCCCGATTCGTTGATCGAGCAACAGATCGACATCCGGCTGGAGCGGGGACTGCGCGCCCTGGCGGCGCAGGGTCTGACCGCCGAGCAGATGAAAAAAATGGATTTGCCCCGTCTGCGCGCCGGGCAGCGCGACCAGGCGGTTCACGATGTGAAAGCTGCGCTGCTGCTCGAAAGAGTGGCGGAAGAAGAGAACATTCAGGTCAGCGATGAAGAGTTCGATCGGGAACTGGAAGCGCTGGCCAGACAATCAAAACAGACGTCCGAAGCAGTACGCGCTCGTTTGACACGGGATGGGGGCCTCGATAGGATACGAACACGAATCCGCAACGAAAAGACCCTCGAATTTTTGTATCACCAGTCCGCATAATTCATAATTAATGATGCGGGCCATTGAAATCCTCCCCTGAACGACGAGACCGGCTTTAGGGCAGGAGTGTGGAAAGGGTGAACGTGAACAAGAATTCCAACGATGCACAAATGATGCTCGTACCGATGGTGATCGAGCAAACCGGCCGCGGCGAACGAGCCTATGACATTTATTCCCGGCTGCTCCGCGACAACATCATCTTTATTGGCACGCCGATTGATGACAATATCGCCAACCTGGTAATCGCCCAGATGCTGTTCCTGGCGCAGGAAGACCCGGAGAAAGACATTCAGCTCTACATCAACTCGCCGGGCGGATCGATTACCGCGGGCATGGCGATCTACGACACCATGCAGTACGTAAAGAATGACGTGACCACGATCTGCATCGGTCAGGCAGCTTCGATGGCGGCATTGCTGCTTTCGGCGGGCGAAGCCAAAAAGCGGCTGGCGCTGCCGAACTCGCGCATCCTTATCCACCAGCCCTCGATGGGCGGGCTTTCCGGGCAGGCCACCGATATTGACATTCATGCTCGTGAAATTCTGCGCATGCGGGAGATTACTAATCAGTTACTGGCCAAGCACAGCGGGCAGAAGCTGGATAAAGTGGAGAAAGACGTGGAACGCGATTTCATCATGAACTCGCAGCAGGCTAAGGAATACGGAATCATCGACGATATCATCTATAAGACAAGATAGACGCGGTAGAGGGCTAGTCTTAATATATGATCGCCATTTCGTGAAGCAGTTGGTAGAGCCGCGGTTCGCCGCGTCTCCGCCCGGGAGCAGGAAGCCAGCCGCGGCTAGGCCACCAGAAAAGGAGTAAGGCCGAGTGAAAACCAGATCGGGTTCGGAAGAGATGTTGCGCTGTTCGTTCTGCCACAAGTCGCAGGACGCGGTCGCGAAGCTGATCTCGTCGCCCAGCGATTATCCCCGGGCATACATCTGCGATGAGTGCGTAGCCGTCTGCAACTCGATCCTCGAAGACGACCGCACCGCGACGCCATCCGCGGCGGTTCCCAACCAACTGCCGAAACCGCAGGAAGTAAAAACCTTCCTCGACGAATACGTCATTGGACAGGAGCAGACCAAGAAGAAGCTGGCCGTCGCAGTCTATAACCACTACAAGCGCATCTACATGAATCGCCAGCGCACCGGCGATGGCGTCGAACTGACCAAGTCGAATATTCTGCTGATCGGTCCGACCGGAACCGGCAAGACGCTGCTCGCTCAAACCCTCGCGCGCATGCTAGACGTGCCCTTCGCCATTGTGGACGCGACTACGCTCACCGAGGCTGGTTATGTCGGCGAGGATGTCGAGAACATCATCCTTAAACTCCTGCAGGCAGCCGAAGGCGACGTCAACCGCACCCAGACTGGCATCATCTATATCGACGAAATCGACAAGATCGGGCGCAAGGACGAAAATCCCTCGATCACGCGCGACGTGTCCGGCGAGGGCGTGCAGCAGGCATTGCTCAAGATTCTCGAAGGCACCATCGCCAACGTTCCGCCGCAGGGTGGACGCAAGCATCCGCATCAGGAATTCACTCCCGTCGATACCACCAACATCCTCTTCATTTGCGGCGGCGCCTTCGTCGGCTTGGAGAAAATCATCGGCCGCCGCATCGGCAAGAAGGCTCTCGGCTTCAAATTGGGAGACGACGAGGAAACCGAGGCGGGCCTGGATGCGAAGCGCAACTTTGAGATGGTCTCAGAAGCGCAGCCCGAGGATCTGATCAAGTTCGGCCTGATCCCCGAATTCGTAGGGCGACTCCCAGTCATGGGAGTGCTGCAGCAGCTGGACGAAAACGCGCTGGTGGAAATTCTGACGCGCCCGAAAAATGCGATCGTGAAACAGTATCAGCGCCTGTTCGAGTTTGAAAACGTACGCCTGAAGTTCAGCGACGATGCCAACCGCGCGATTGCGCGCCAGGCCATGGCCCGCAAAGTTGGCGCCCGCGGCTTGCGCATGATTCTCGAAGAACTCATGCTCGAACTGATGTATAGTCTGCCCAGTCAGAAGAAAGTCAAGGAATTTGAAGTGACTCGCGAGATGGTGGAAAAGCGCAACGTCTCACTTGCCATGATCGAGAAAGCAGCAAGCTAAAATGCGGCAACAGGCCGTAGTGCAAGTAACACTTGTATTAGAGTAAGACTTGTATCAGGGTATGCCTTTAGGCATACCGCAAGTGCCGGGTTACGGCGCTTCGTATCAGGGTATCGCTTTAGCGATACCGCGAGGTTTGCGGAATCAGCCCCTTTAGGGGCTGGAGTTGTCAGCACAGGCTGTTAAAGCAAAAAGCGACCAGAGACGGGAGACCGAGTTGTCGAACCCCAAGGAAAAGTTTGAGAGCAAGAAACTACCGATGATGCCCATTCGGGACGTCGTCATCTTCCCCTACATGATGACTCCGTTCGTGGTGGGCCGGGAGTCGAGCGTTCGCGCGCTCGAAGAAGCTCTGGCCAGCGATAAGAAGATCTTTCTTGCCACTCAACATGATGCCAGCATCGACGAACCCAAAGCCGGGGACATCTTCCAGGTCGGCACCATCGTCAATATCGTGCAGAGCCTCAAACTGCCCGACGGCAACATCAAGGTGCTGGTCGAAGGCATCGAGCGCGGCAAGATCCTGCAGGTCGTCGAGACCGATGGCTATCTGCAAGCGACCGTGCGCGTCGCCCGTTATGCCACCGAGACCACGGCGCAGATTGAGGCCGGTATGCAGCGCGTCACCGCGCTGTTCGAGCAATATGTAAAGCTTTGCCAGTCGCTGAACTATGAAACCATGATCGCCGCCGTGCGCATGGAAGATCCCGCGAAGCTGACCGACACCATCGCCGCCAACCTGCAACTGGCCATCGAGGAAAAGCAGGGACTGCTGGAAATTTTCGATCCCGCCGAAAGATTGAACCGGATCGGCGACGTGCTCGACGTGGAAATCGAAAAGCTCAACATGGATCGCACCATCCAGTCGCGAGTCAAGAGGCAGATGGAAAAGGCGCAGAAAGAGTATTACCTCAACGAGAAAATCAAGGCCATCCAGAAGGAACTGGGCCGAGGCGAAAAGAGCGAATTCGACGAACTGAAGAAGAAGATCGAAGCCGCGGGCATGCCGAAAGAAGTTCGCGACAAGGCGATCCAGGAACTGAAAAAGCTGGAAGCGATGCCGCCCATGTCGGCGGAATCGACGGTCTCGCGCAACTATCTCGACTGGTTGCTGGCGGTGCCGTGGAAGAAACGGTCGAAGGAAATCCGCAACATCACGCGTGCCGAGAAGACTCTGAACGAAGATCACTATGGCCTGGAGAAGATCAAGGAGCGCATCCTCGAATTTCTCGCCGTCCGCCAGTTGGTGAAAAACCCCAAAGGCTCGATTCTCTGCTTCGTCGGACCTCCCGGCGTGGGCAAAACTTCGCTGGGAATGTCGATCGCCAAGGCGACCGGCCGCAAATTCGTTCGTATGTCGCTCGGCGGCGTGCGCGATGAAGCCGAAATCCGCGGCCATCGCCGCACCTACATCGGCGCCCTGCCTGGCCAGATCATCCAGATGATGAAAAAAGCCGGCACCAAGAACCCGGTGTTCATGCTCGACGAAGTCGACAAAATGTCCATGGACTTCCGTGGCGACCCGTCGGCGGCTCTGCTCGAAGTTCTCGACCCAGAACAGAACTTCATGTTCGTCGACCATTACCTCGACGTCGAGTACGACCTGTCGCAAGTCTTCTTCGTGGCCACGGCAAACGTGATTCACACCGTTCCGCCCGCCCTTCAGGATCGCATGGAAGTGCTGCGCCTGCACGGCTACACGGAGCCGGAGAAAGTTGAGATCGCGAAACAGTTCCTGGTGCGGAAGCAAATGTTGCAGGCCGGGCTGACGGAGAAAAACATACAGTTCTCCGACGACGCCATCCGCCAGATCATTCGCAGCTATACCCGCGAAGCCGGAGTGCGCAACCTGGAACGTGAGATTGGCAACATCTGCCGCAAAGTTGCGCGCAAGGTAGTCAAAGAGGGCGCGAACTTCTCGGCTTCGATCCAGGCAGATAAGATTGGCGACTACCTCGGCGTTCTGAAGTTCCGCGACACCCTGGCCCACGAGAAGAGCGAAGTAGGCCTGGTGACAGGCCTGGCCTGGACCGAAGTAGGAGGCTCCATCCTCAGCACCGAAGCCTCGGTGGTGGACGGCAAAGGAAAGCTAACCTTAACCGGCCAACTGGGCGACGTGATGCAGGAATCCGCGCAGGCGGCGATGTCGTACATTCGCTCGCGAGCAGCGCGTCTGGGACTGCCCCGCGACTTCTACCGCAACCAGGACATTCACGTACACGTGCCCGAAGGAGCGATTCCAAAGGATGGCCCCTCCGCCGGCATCACTATAGCCACCGCTCTAGCCAGCGCGCTGAGCCGGATTCCGGTGCGCCGCGATATCGCCATGACGGGAGAGATCACACTGCGCGGCAAGGTGCTGCCCATCGGCGGATTGAAAGAAAAACTCCTGGCCGCCCATCGCGCCGGATTGTTCGAAGTGATTCTGCCGCAGGAAAACGAGAAAGATGTGGCGGAGGTCCCGGAGAACCTGCGCACCGCCATGAAACTGCATTTCGTGGACAACATGGATCAAGTGCTGGCCGTAGCGCTCGAAGGCCCGCTGCCGCAGATGCCCTCCGAAGCCGAGACCATGGCTCCGATCGCTACCCCGCCGGCCGGGGAGATCCCTACGGCCCGGCAGTAGACGACGCCGCAGTGGAATCCCACTCATTGCAAAATGCGCAATGAACGGGGCATCCGGTATCTGGCGACACTCCTGTAAACGTCTCTCGCTCGCTGAGCGGGCACATACACTTACAATAACTTGTATGTACAAATGTTCCACGTGGAACACTTTGTACTTGCGGGATTGTACATATGGATGTATAAGTACCTATGAAGAAAAAGCGAAAAGCAGTGAAGAAGCGGCGGAACATTGCCCGGCTGCGGGCTTCCGCCGACGGGGAGAAACTTCCGTTGGATTTGGCCCCGGAATGGCGGAAATACTACAAGCCCCTCAAGAAGCCGATCACGCTGCGTCTGGACGCCGACGTTCTCGCCTGGTTCAAAAAGCAGGGCCGGGGCTACCAGACGAGGATCAACCGGGTGCTCCGGAAGACGATGGCGCAAGGTATGAAGATATGAGGGCGTAGCTGAATGTGTGGTGGCGGGGCTTTGCCCAGCCGGGACGGGGCAGAGCCCCGCCACCACACAAAGCGGCGCTGAAATAGAGTCATGGAGCCGGAACCTCGCAGCCGGGTTGGATTCAGCCTTAAGGGATCGGCGGGGCTCGTTGTCGCCGTTGCTGTTGTCGCGGTGCTGCTGATCATGCTGCCAGCCTATCGCTTATTTTTTCTGATTAGCTTTCTCATCGGGCTGGTCATTGCGGGTGGGCTCACGCTCTGGCACAAACTGCATCCGATCAAAGAGCAGGACGTGGAAACCAAGCATCCTCTTGGGCTTTAGCAGGCGCTTTCGCAAAATTTATTTTCCCGCTGCGCTTGCCATGTGCAACCCAAACACTGGAAACTGTCTGCATGCGGATTCTGGCGAACTTCATGCTCTCGGCGAGTGACTTGACCCACTTCCCTGCCCCCACCGTGCCGGAGATCGCGTTTCTTGGACGATCAAACGTCGGGAAATCGAGCGTGATCAATGCGCTGGTGGGCAAGAAGCTGGCCCGCACCAGCAATACTCCTGGACGGACGCGCAGCATTAACTTCTACGAAGTCCGCCGGGCAGGCCAACCCAACCCCGAGTTGCGGTTCGCTGACCTGCCGGGCTACGGCTACGCCAAGGTCTCCCGCGAAATCTCCGCGGACTGGGCTCGCTTTGTCGATCCTTACCTGCACCAGCGTTCGAGCCTGGCGCTCTGCCTGGCGCTGGTCGATTCGAACATTCCTCCGCAGGAAAGCGATGGCCAGTTGCTGGAGTTCCTGGCGGCCAAAGGGCGGCCACATGCGATTGTGGCGACCAAGTGCGACCGGCTTTCTGGCAACCACCTGCACCAGGCGATGCGCACGCTGGGGCAGGCATATGGCGGGGTGCCCATCGTGGCGTTCTCGGCCAAGACCGGCGCCGGCAAAGAGGAACTGTGGAACCGGATTCGTGCCTCTTTGTCTTTGTCCTTATCGGCTTCCCCGGGGTCGCAATTTCCGGCGTCCTAAAGTTCTTCCCGCAATTGGCCGATCCAAGTTAAGAGCAGCAGCTTATCGGAGGCGTTTTTGGGTCCGCATAACGATGTCGGACAACCCGTCTTGCCACGCGACCCAAGTAGCGGCGAAGAAGGTGTGAACTATCTTCGGCGGCTAAAGGGAGGAATGTTGGGAGGTGCGTCCGCTGACGCCGCTGCAACTCCAACTCCAATTCCAGTCCCAGCTCCAACGACCGGCGAATCTCCAGCAAATGCGACCCGTCGCGCGGGCAAAGAGCGGCGCCAAAGCCCCCGGCTTCGTTGTTCGGGCAGTGTGGAGTTTCGAACCGAGGGCAACGACGTGCGCATGTGGGGAACCCTCACCGACGTCAGCCTGCATGGATGCTATGTGGAAATGAACACGACGTTTCCCGCCGGCACGAAAGTGGACCTTGTACTCAAGTCGTTCGGTATGCAGATTCAGGCTCCAGGGACGGTCCGCGTCACCTACCCTTTCCTGGGCATGGGCATCTGTTTCGCGGAAATCAAAGCAGAACAACTGTTGCAACTGAAGCAACTCCTCGGCGCACTGGCTGGGCACAGCGCCGTCTCCAATAGCGGATCGGCTGAGGAGAACAGTATGAACGCGACCCAGAGGTCTGCCCACCCGAAAACCTTGCTCGATGAGATTAAGGTGTTCTTTCAAACGAAGCAGCTGCTCTCTCGTGAAGAGTTTAACCAGATCGCCAAACGGCTTCGCCACTTCTGAGTTCTTCCTCCATAGGATTTCAGGGGCGGGCGAGCCGTTTGGCGGGCTCCGGAGAGTTACTCCGGTGGTGGCGGGTGGTGTGCGTTGAGGACAATCCTTCCGTTATCATTAACGGCATATGGCCAAATATCTAGTGACCGGCGCTGCCGGCTTCATCGGGTCCTCGCTGGTGCGCGCTCTTTTGCAACGTGGCGACCAGGTTCGAGGCATCGATAACTTCTCCACCGGCAGACGCGAAAACCTGACCGAAGTGATGAACCAGATTGACTTCCGCGAAGCTGACATCCTCGATTTGGATGCCATGCACAAGGCGTGCGCAGGCATTGATTACGTGCTCCACGAGGCAGCCATTCCGTCGGTCCCAAAATCGGTGCTCGACCCTGTGGGCAGCAACCAGGTGAATGTCGACGGCACGGTCAATGTTCTTGTGGCGGCGCGCGACGCGAAGGTGAAGCGCGTGGTGTATGCCGCCTCATCCTCGGCATATGGGGACACCCCGACCCTTCCCAAGCACGAGGCCATGACCCCCAACCCGATCTCGCCGTATGCCGTGGCCAAGCTGGCCAGCGAGCTTTACATGGTGTCGTTCTACCGTTGTTATGGCCTCGAAACCGTCTGCCTGCGTTACTTCAATATTTTCGGACCACGGCAGGACCCTTCGTCGCCCTACTCCGGCGTGCTCGCCAAATTCAGCATGCAGATGCTGCGTGGGGAACAGCCTACGATTTTTGGCGATGGCGAAACCAGCCGTGACTTCACCTACATTGACAACGCGGTTTCGGCAAATCTGCTGGCGTGCACTGCACCGGCGGCGGAGTGCGCCGGACGCGTCTTTAACTGTGCCACAGGACAGCGGACCTCGTTGAATGAAACTTTCCATGCTTTGCAACCACTGACCGGCTACAAAGGCACCGTCAAGTACAGTCCGGAACGAGCCGGAGACATCAAACATTCGTTGGCCGACATCACGCTGGCGGAAAAGCATTTGCGCTACAAGGTTCTAGTGAACTTTGCCGACGGCCTGCGGCGTACGGTGGAGTGGTATAAGAGCGAGGCCCAGGCTGTTCGAGGCTGAGCGGTCGTTGGTCGGTAGTCGTTGGTCGGTAGTCGTTGGTCGTTAGTCGTTAGCTGGTTGCAAAAGCTGTCAGCCATCAGCGCGGGAAGAAGACGTCGGACTTATGACGCTGGATGGTGTGCATCCTCGGCGGGAGGAGATTTCGGTTCCCTGGACTTTTCCCAAGCGGTGAGTTCGTTCAGGTCATAGCGGAACGGACCATAGGCGCTGAAGGTTTGCTCGTCGAACAGCCGCCTGGCGCCGCAGCTCAGGCAAACCTGATAGGAATATCCCTGCACGCCTGTCGGCCAGCTCATCTTGCGGTGCCAGCAGCCTCGGAACGCCACCACGGCCGCACCCGCCAGACTGCTTGCCACCACTCCGGGCCACCACCAGCTGTACTTCTTCAGCTTTACTTGCTTTCCCTGCTCAACTGCTTCGGTCATCACTTCTCCGTTGCCTGAGACGAGGCAAGGCTCGTCTCTACAAAGCTGCTACTTAACCATAGGATGAATCGTGACGAAGGGCAAAATCGAAGGGACGTAGGTTCGGGGGTCCGCGAAACCGGCCGCGCGGGGTGCAGTCCCAGAGCCGCAAAAGGACGTGTACCAACGGACATTGCGGTACCCTCCCAAAGACTATTAGGCTCGATGTTGGAGTTGTGTGCGTCGTTTCCTGGGGAGGGGTGTTGTTACACCGGCCTATGCTGAGGCCTGACCGGTG
>DATFZT010000027.1:0-4360 GCA_035314185.1 Terriglobales bacterium | reverse complement strand
AGAAGATGAACGAGACCAGGCAGAAAACGTAGAAGTGAGTGCTCTTGGGCGCGGTCCACCGGCGCAGCAAAACATACAGTCCGATCCCCAGATATATCAGCGCGATCAGCCGCAAGCCGTCATACAGAGTCCGGTCAGCTGGCACCAGAATCAACGGCGCTTCAACCGGAATGCCTTGCCGCACCAGCGAGTAGGTAGCTTTCGACCACACACCCGTGCGGTAGATTTGTCGTTCGAGGCTGGCTACGTCGCTGATGTTGCGGCCGTCCACCGCCACCAACAAATCGCCCTTCTTGACTCCCGCTTTTTCGCCCGGGCCGTTGACGTCGATCCGGTTGGCCTGCAGGTGGTCTCCGCTTTCCAACCACCAGACGCCGTCGTATGGAATTGAGAACTCACGGTCTTTCTGGAAGTTAATCCAGGCAAAAGCGACGGCCGCTACGCTAAGCAGCGCAATCAGTACGAACAGAAATCGCGACTGGAGATCCTTTGCCATCGGGCTGGGTGGCTGGGTGTCGCGCAGCAACGGCGCAACTGAGGGCCCGAACCGATTATTGTTTTGCAACTTCGATGCCACGAGAGATGCCGCCCTGTTACTTGCTAACCCTTGTAATATGAGTAGCTTCCAAAATTATAAATCAAGCGCCGGACGAGAAATATGTTTTATGGGATTTTCTTGTGAAATTCCGAATCTGCAGAAGTTACTAAAGCGCCAGTACTTAGGTGCAGCCTGAGCCGGTCAGGCTTGCAGGATGAGGGGTTCGCTGGGGCAGGTTTGGGGTCATCGGCCACCGTGTATTGTAGGCAAGGATGACCTCAGCAACCATCGAAGCCTCGGGATTCAGCCTGTTGGCTGCTACCTCCTGGGGCGGGGGCGACTTCTCCGGCGGTTTGGCAGCCAAGCGAGCCAGTGTCTTTCGTGTCGTCGCCGTTGCGCATGCTTGCGGATTGTCGGCAATGCTGTTATTGGCCTGGATTACGGGAGAGCGAGTTCCGCCGGGCGCTGACCTGTTGTGGGGAGCGTTCGCCGGCTTCGCGGGTGCCTTTGGCATCGCCGCCATCTACCAGGCACTGGCGATTGGACGCATGGGTGTCGTCGCGCCGGTGGCCGCAGTCGTGACAGGCGTGCTGCCGGTGTTGTTCTCGCTTCGAGTGGAAGGCATGCCGGATCGAATTCAACTTCTTGGATTTGCACTGGCTCTGGTGAGCATCTGGCTGGTGGCACGACCAAACGAATTTGTGGACTCGCATCGCGGCCTAGGATTGGCGGTGCTTGCCGGCGTAATGTTTGGGATGTTTCTGGTTGCCGGCAAGCAGGCAGGACATCACGGAGTCTTTTGGCCGCTGGTAGCGGCGCGGCTTGTATCCACGACACTGATGTTGACGATCGTCGCGATTGCTCCGCGAGACCCGCGTCCCCTACGCGCAGTGTTGTGGCCGATCGTGCTCTCAGGATTGCTTGACTCGGCGGGAAACGCGCTCTTCATTGCGGCGACGCGCCATGGTCGGCTTGACGTGGCCGCTGTACTGTCCTCACTCTATCCGGTCAGTACCGTTATTTTGGCCCGTGTTTTACTTAACGAACGAATCTCGATTGTGCAAGGCGCCGGAATCGTCGGCGCGTTAACCTCGGTCGCGCTGATCTCAGCACACTGATTCGGTAGACGCAACGCCACAGAAGCGCAGTCCCGATCGGGACATGCAACTGGCGACTTTGTAATGCTTAAGTTGCGGTTGAGACTAGTTCTTGGCAGGTCGGCCCGGTTGATTGAGACATTGGTTTCCTGATAGACGAAAAGAGCCGAAGCAGGTTCGCTCAGGCCCTTTCGTCTGAAGGACTAGAAAATCGCTTCTACAGGCTCATCTTCCGGCGAATCATTACTGCCAGGCCAAGAACCCGGTACCCAGCAACGCGAGACTCGACGGCTTCGGAACTGAAGGTATGAGCTCGCCACTTGTTAATTTGCCCTGGCCAAATTTTCTCTTGAGAAACTAAGTAGTTGCTGGTACCCGTGTGAAAAATATTGCAACTAGTGGGAGTGCAATTACCCACTCGGCAAGCTGAGCTGGCTCGAATGTGCTTACCCGAATGAAGTCAGTCGGCTAACCCGCCCTTGGCGTAGTCGGGGTGGCCCTCGACGTGCCCTCTATCTCGAGTCAGGGCCGAAGTAATTGCAGACATTACTGCGGGTCACTTTGCCGGGCATTGATAACTATTCATGCAATGAATGCCGAGTGATTTCGTTGCAGTTCGGCTCGCGGACCGGGGTTGTCCCGGAAGAGAGCGATCAGTGCGCGTCGCAAAACGTCGCGCCACTCGCCACCAGCTCGGCAGAGCGTTCAACTAGAATGACTGGGTCATGTCTTCTTATCAGGAAATTGTCGAGCTTGAGCAGAAATACTTGTTGAACACCTACGCCCGTTACCCTGTAGCCTTCGCGCGAGGCAAGGGTGTTTACCTCTTCGATGTAGACGGGAAGCGCTACCTGGACTTCCTGTCCGGCCTCGGCGTGAATGCGCTGGGCCACGCCCACCCGCGCATCGTGAAGATCATCCGCGAGCAGGTGGCAAAGGTCATCCACCTGTCCAATCTTTTTTACAACGAGTACCAGGGCCAGCTGGCGGAAAAGCTCTGCCAGAAGTCGGGGCTCGATCGCGCCTTTTTCACCAACAGCGGCACCGAGGCCATCGAAGGCGCGATCAAGCTGGTGCGCGCTGCGGGACACGCCACCGCCGGGCCGCGGAAGACGACGCTCATCGCGCTGGAAAACTCATTTCACGGCCGCACCATGGGTGCGCTGGCACTAACCGCGCAAGATAAGTACCGCAAGGGTTTCGATCCCATGCTGGAAGGCGTGTGCTTCGTGCCGCGCAACGACGTTGCGGCCCTGCGCGCGGCAGTGGACGACAACGTCTGCGGCATCGTGCTGGAGCCGATCCAGGGCGAAGGCGGCATCTACGATTCGTCCCCGGAATTTCTGCAGGCGTGCCGCCAACTGGCCGATCAGCACCACGCCGCGCTGGTCTTCGACGAGATCCAGTGTGGCATGGGACGCACTGGCCGGCTATTTGCATTCGAGCACTTCGGCGTTGTGCCCGACGTGGTTTGCATCGCCAAGCCGATGGCCGCTGGCTTCCCCATGGGCGCCTTCCTGTCGAAAGACTGGCTGGCGCAGTACATCACACCGGGACGCCACGGTACGACGTTTGGCGGCGGGCCGCTGGCTTGCCGTGTTGCGCTGGAATATCTGGCGATTCTCGAAGACGAAAATCTTCTGGAACGGGTTCGCCGCGTGGGCGGCTACCTCACGCACAAGTTGCAGGAACTGGTCGCGAAGTTTTCGATCGCCAATGAAGCCCGCGGCGTGGGCATGATTCAGGCACTGCAGCTCACGGTTCCGGGCAAGCCGGTTCTCGAGGGCGCAATGGCCGATGGCCTGCTCGTCAATGTCACACAGGATACGGTCGTCCGTATGCTGCCGCCGTTTCTGCTGGGAGAAAAGCACGTCGATGCAGGCATCCGCATCCTAAAGCGCCGACTCACCGCCGCGCAGAAAGCAGGGAAGCATACGGGTAACGCCGTGACTGCGTAGTCCTCTCGTTCGATCGACTGGGGTGCCCTACCAGGCGCCGTCCGCTTGGGAGGGTCTTTTGGATTCGATTGAGGAAAGAACTCGCCACAGCTTGTCCTTCTCTGCGATCCGACGATTCGTTCGTTGAAACCGCTGGTTGACAAAGCTTAGAGCCGTGCCATAGTTGGCGCTAACCATCCTTGTGGAACGATGAGGGAGAGCTGTCGTCCCCAAAAACGGCAGCCGGATTCTACCCACATCGCCAGTAGGTGGTTCGACCTGTGATGGGTCATTTTCGTTCTCGATTTTTTGCCCATCCGCCCGTCAATGCCCCTATTCATCCCCGGAAAATCCCGCATAACTCCTTTGCGCAGAGGATTTTGCCTGTAACTCCCACCCGCTCAATTATTTGCCCGCAAAATCCCGCCATCTCCATGAAAACGAGGAATTTTTGGGGGGGAAGGGGGAGGGGTACATCCAGGTACAGACCGGGCGGATTCCTGACAAAACAGACCGGGAGCATACCTGACACTGGGCAGCGCTCAGAGAGGCATGTAGAAGAACGGCATGGCTTGGAAAGCGAGCAGTGTGATGGAAGAGAAGGTGCGGTTTGTAGTGGAGTATGAAGGCGATGAGCAGACGATGATGGAGCTGTGTGAGGTCTTCGGCATGGCCCGGGAAACGGGGTATGTATGGCTGCGGCGGTATCGGGCGCAGGGGCTGGAAGGGCTGCTGGAGAGAAACCGGGCAGGGCGGAGTCATCCCAACCAGACACCCGGCGCGCTGGA
>DATFZT010000026.1:0-2015 GCA_035314185.1 Terriglobales bacterium | reverse complement strand
CCTAGCGGAAGTTTCCCGCGACTAGCCAGCATCTTTATCTGAAGTGATTGATTGGAAAGGGATTGATGCGCGCTCTAGTGTATATACGGAATAGATCTGCTATTTACTCCAGATATTACAGCCTAATATTGGTTGTTGACAATGAGATCCCGGTTTATGTATATACGTAACTATATGGCTTCTCTCCAGGCCTATCAGTCGCACGGCATCCGCTACTACCGGGTCGTCGAATCCTTCCGCAAGGACGGCAAGCCCTGCCTGCGCGTGCTCGCGCATCTCGGCCGGGTCGACGACATTCTGCGGCTTCATCAGCAGCACCAGGAAGTGCCGGTGAAGGTTTCGTCGGTGTCGGCCGGCGCGGTCACCGCACTGTACCGCTTGACGCAGGAGTTCGATGTGGCGGGGCGAATCAACCGTGCCATGGCCCCGGAGGGGGAGGGACAAGTTCGCGACCATCTGACGGTGGGCGCCTCCCTGGTGGCGGCTATGATTGCCCGCGCCTGCGCACCGCGCAGTAAACGCGCTTTTGCCGATTGGGCCCGGACAACCTATCTGCCCGAGTTGATGAACTTCGCGGCGGTGGATCTGACCAGCCAACATTTCTGGGATCAGATGAACGCCCTGCCCGTGGGCCAACTGGCTGGCATCGAGCAGGCATTGGTTCGCCAGGTCGTCGAAGTCGAACAACTGCAACTGCAGGCGCTGGCCTACGACACGACCAATTTCTTCACCCACATTGCCAGCACCAACCTGCGTCCCAAGCTGCCCCAGCGGGCACATAATAAACAAGGCCGGCACGATCTGCGGCAACTGGGCTTGGCGCTGGTGGTCGATCAGGATACGCGGTTGCCGTTGGCCCACGTTCTCTATGCCGGAGCGCGCTCGGACATGAAGACGTTCGCCGAGTTTCTCCAGCCGGTTCGGAAACGCCTGCGCGAACTGACGGGCCAGCCTGAGCAACTCACCATGGTCTTCGATGCCGGGGCTTCGTCGCGAGCCAATCTGGAGACCACGGAACATTATGTGACCGCCCTGCGTCCCTCGGATCATGGCGCCTTGCTGGCGGAAGCGGCTGACGCCCTGGGGACGGTGCAACTGTCCCACGGGGCGCAAGTGCGGGCATGGCGAAGTCGGCGAGTGTTGGCAGGAAAGCCGCGGGAAGTGGTGGTGGTTTTCAGTCCCCAACTTTATGAGGGGCAGCTGCGAGGCTTGCAGCAGGGGATGGCGCGCAGTCAGCGTGAGCTGGAGGAGATGAGCTTGCGTCCGCGGTTGAGTGTGAAAGCGGCGAAACGGAGGTTGGATAAGCTGCGCAGCCGTCAGTATTTTCGTCGCTTGCTGGACTATCGGGTGGAGGAAGACGAGCAGGGGGTAGCGCGGGTCAGGGTCTGGAGTGACGGGGAGGAGTATCGACGTCTGGCCACAGGTTATTTTGGACTTCGGGTTTTGATCACGGATCGTGCGGAGTGGAGCACGGCACAAATCATCGAAGCCTATCGTGGGCAAGCGCAAGCCGAGGCCGCGTTTCGCGATCTGAAAGATCCTCACATGCTCTCCACCCGGCCACAGTTTCACTGGACGGATCAAAAGTTGCACGTGCACGCATTTCTGTGTGTGACGGCCTATCTACTGGTCACCCTGCTGCATCGCCGTGCCGTACAGAACGCAGGATTTCACGGCGGTGCGCGCAAGCTGCTGCAGGAGCTGTCGGAAGTGCGCTGCTGCCGACTCATTGACATCACGGGCCGTAAGGGAAGGCCACGGGTGCGCTGGCAGATCGAAGACACCGACGCGGTCCGGCAAACCCTGGCGCAGGTACTCGGTGCAACGCCGATGCTCAGTTAAGGCGCGTCGTATATACACAACGCGCCTCTATATTCTTGGTTCTGAACCACATCCCAACCTCTTCCGCTTAGTCGTGGGAAACTCCCGCTAGGTCGCCTACCCACTGACCATTCAGCGATCACGATGAGCTCGGTCGAGTCGCGAAGCACGATCTCTGCGACCGAAGTAGGTTT
>DATFZT010000025.1:0-3209 GCA_035314185.1 Terriglobales bacterium | reverse complement strand
CCTCAATTGTTACTCGCAATACAAATTGCGCTACCGAATCGTCAGATTCGAAAAATAGGCCTCTGTATCCGAACCTGTCCAAAGCGCAATCTGGCCACGCGAGGCGCCTAATTTTAGATCGTTGACAATCAGGCACGGCCGGTCAGCACCATTCACGTACAGTTGCGCCTTGCTACCGGACACCACGACCTTGATCTTGGTCCATGCCTCTGGGTCGATGTCGACATACGATTCGTAAACACCTGGGCTCTCCTGTCGCAAGCGGTTCCAGGGGAATTCGGGTTGGGACACATACTGAGCTGAGTGGTTGCGCCGGAGCTGGTCCTCGGCGCGCCCGTTCGTCATACGCAGATAGAATGCTTCATACCGCGATCCATGATCTTGCACTCGGAACGCAACGCCGATAAATCCTCTCGTGCTTGGCTTGGCTCCCTGGCGCGGGAAACCCGCAATTTCGGCTTCAATGGTGCCGTCTTCGAAGTCAGATCCCATAATGATCGCCAGAACTTGGCCACCGCTCACCGTCCCGACCGGACCGTCGTCGTTGACAAGCCGCACAGCGCGGCGACCACTATAGTTGCCAACCGCGGACTGAATTTTCACCGGGACTGCGCCTTTTTCGCTGATGCCCACCACTTCAAGCCCGTTCATCGTGTCCAACGGGAGCGCCGAAACCTGCTGCGTCCCCTTGGGATCATCCCGCAAGCTTTCGACGCCGAATGCTGGCACTGTCTTTGTCCCGATCAGCAACAGGCAAGCGAAGATTGGAATAGCTACCAACTGCCGCTTTGATCCACTCATTTTCCCGCCCCTGGCAGTTTCGTGCCGTCAACTACCCACGGTGTTGAGAGAACACCCACTTTGGCAACTCGGGTTCAGTGAAAGCCAATCTGTTTGCTCCATCGTGATCGACGCCAGCGTACTCGGTGTAGATCGGGTGTCCGCCCGCTCTCCGTCTGGCCGCGATGCGGTCACGCGATGAAGACACAGGAACAACTTCGTCCGCATCTCCGTGAAAATCCCACAAAGGCGTTGCTGCAGACCCACTGCCATCATCGGGAGACTCGCCTCCACAGCAGATCACTGCAGCCGCGAAAAAGTTTGGCCGATTCGCCAATACATTCCACACGCCCGCGCCTCCCATGGAATTTCCCGCGATATAGATACGGCGCTCGTCGATATGAAACTCGCCACGCAACCCATCGACGATTTCCAGAGCCAATCGTGCGCCGTCTCCGAAACCTGGAAGCTCCGTCGCAGGCTGTTGCGAAAAGTCGTATCGGATCCATCCCCGATCGGTCTGCGGCGCCACTACGTAGCAGGGGAAACGCTTCTGATTTTCCGGAAGTAGCCACACCCTCGTGCCGAACCTGTTGCCGAGACTTAGCTGCTTCAGGTTGTCGTCGCCCAGTCCGCCACTCCCGTGCAGATAAAGCATCAATGGCGCTTTTCTGGTGGTCTCTGGGTAGAAGAACCGATAGGGCATCACCCAGTCGCTCTTGTGCTCGCGCGCCTCGAACTTGTTCTGCAACCCTTCCGATCGCTTGAGAAACGCCTCAATCAAGGCCAACCTTTCCGCCGATTTTGGCGCTCCTGGCGCGAGTCTAGGAGTGGAATCGAGGTTTGTGGCGACGGCCTTCGGTGAGAGTACAAAATTGAGGCCCATCTGGGTTGCCGCGTACCATGCTCCAGCTGATGCCGAGCCCAGCAGGCGAACCGCCTCTCGTCGAGTAATCACCTGCGTCGTAACCTCGTGCCTGCTTGCGATTGGTTCCAAGCAACTCAAGGAGGTAGACGGTTTGGGCATCGAATCGATAGCAAAGCCGAAGTATCCGGAACATCCGGGATTGCTATAAACCGCAGTATCGCTTGAGTAAATCGTCACGCGAAGGCGGGCAGCTTCCGTTGTCGGCCTAGCCGAAACTATCCATAAACGCGCTTCGGGGAGATCAACGGATGATCTCCTCGAAGCGGACTTATGAGGACTGTTCAGCGGAATGCAAGAGCAGCTAGAAAGTGCAGTGGCGGCTCTGTTTTTGGTGATGTGCCCTAGCCGTTGGCGATTGCCGCTCGATTCTTCTCCGGGGACCGGCCCGAGATAGCTGCATGTAGCTTACCGGGCTCTGTTTTCCACTAGCGCCTTCTGAATCGCCTTCTCCGCTAGAGGCGCCATGATCTTATACCCGGCATCAGTCGGGTGCAGCCCGTCGTCAGCCAGAGCGCGCTTCAGCATGCCTCGCTCGTCTACCAGGGCGCTGAAGTAGTCGAGATAAACGAGGCGATTCTTGGCGCAGTAGTCTTTAAGCCACTGGTTCAGCGCCAAGATTCTATCGCGCGGACGCAGCGCAAAAGGCTCCTCAGCATCGTGCGTGTAGTTGTGCACGGGGAGGACGGACGCAAACACCATCCAGATGCGGTGCACGCGCGCCAGCTCGGCCATGGAAGCGTAGTTGGCCTCGATGTCCTCGTTAGACGTGGGCCCGGTGACGCCGGCGATGTCGTTGGTCCCCGCCAGCACGACGACCACTTTCGGGTGCAGATCAATCACATCCTGGCGGAAACGCAGCAACATCTCGGGCGTGGTCTGCCCATCGATGCCGCGGTTGATATAAGGCTTGCCAGGAAAATAGTCTGGTAACTTCCAGTAGTCGGTGATGGAGTCGCCAAGAAATACGACTCGTTTTTCGCCCGCAGCCGGCGGCGCGAGCGCAGCGTCGGCCTCCCGATAGCGTGCCAGTTGCCCGAAGTCGTCGGTGTAGATCGCAATCCGCGACGCCCGGTACTGATCCAGCCCAGCGAAGCCAGTAGAAGGGATGGAAGGAGCAAGCTGTTGGGCCAGGGCTGGAAGAAAGAGAAGGGTTGCAAATAGTGGTTGCGATATGGTGCGGATGATCGGCTGTAGCCTCATGTTCTCCTCGGAAAACAGGATAGCCTAGCGTAGTACATCATGCAGATTGACGTTTATCCGGAGCGCCACAAGCACCCTTTACCGGTCGGCCCAGTTCGGTCTGGTCGGACAACCGCGATTCCAGAAGCGGGTTTCGGGGAGAGCGGAGCATTTCCCCCATGCCGACTTGAACTAAGCCGCTTTGCGGCGGACGCATTCGCGTGTTGCGGGGCCGACGGTCGAGGTGATCTGAGCTAGTTTGTGTCGCAGAGGAGGAACTCTCTGTGACCCATCTACGCCAGATCATGCTTGAAGAACTACG